>NZ_JAESIF010000045.1:0-59544 GCF_016757295.1 Streptomyces sp. M2CJ-2
GGCCCCGCCCGGGCGGCCCCGAGCCGCCGCTCGCGCCTTTGCCGCCTCCGCCAGGCGGGGGCGGGGGCGGGGGCGGGGGCGGCCCGGAGTGCGGTGGCTGGGAGGAGCCCGCCAACGGCCCGGAGGGAGGGCCGGTGGGCCGGCCGGAGGACGGTGGTTCGACGCTCACGAGCCCTTCTTCCCCTGCGGATGGCCCGCGACAGTCACACGCCGCACCGACATCGGGCCTTTGCCGGCTGTTTCCGTGGGTTCCCGCGGATGCACACCGCTGCTTCCGTCACTCGTTCATTGTGTGCTCCGGTGGCGCACCGGTCGCAAGCCGACGCGGACGGCCCTTTCGGCAGGCGCCCGGTGTGGAAGCCCGCTTAGCGTGCAGGGGTGAGCTCACGTACCGTCTCCGAGCGGGTGACCGCCCGCCACGGCTGGACGCAGGCCCTGGTCACGGTGGTGGGCGGGCTGCTCTCCATGGGTGTCGTGGCCGCGCTCGGGCTGTGGGCGGCCGGTGCCGCGGACCTGCCCGACGGTTCCTTCCCCAAGGTGGTCGCGGCGACGGTGGTCACCGCCGTGGGCGGCTCGGTGAGGCTGTCCGGGGACGCGGGCGAGCTGGTCGGCGCGGAGGGCGGCCTGACGGTCATGCCTCTGTCCGTCACGCTCACCGGGGCCCTGCTCGTCGGCCGGGGTTTTCTGCGTCCGTTGCGCCACCGGGCCGTCGCGGGGGCGCCCGAGCTGATCGGGTGGGCCGCGCGGATCGCCGCCCTGTGGCTGCTCGCCCTGCTCGGGCTGGCGTTCGCCGCCCGGCACACCTTCGAGGTCTCGCTCGGGGACGGGCCCCTGGATGATCTCAGGGATCTGCTCGGGATTTCCCCCGAGGTCGGTTTCGCCGCCGATGTGCCGTCGACCCTCCTCGTCGGCCTGCTCTGGCTGGCGGGTGTGCTGGTGCTGGCCCTGCTGGTGTCGCGGGGCGCCCCACTGCCGGGCCGGCTGCTCCGGTTCCAGACGGCGGTGCGGCCCGCGGCGCGCGCGATGCTGCGGCTGCTGCTCGCCTTCGTCGTCATCGGTGCCGTGATCGCGCTGGTCGTCGCCGCGACGCGGGGGCACCCGGCGGACACGTTCGCCGTGATCCTGCTGGGTCTGCCCAACGTGACCTGGCTCGCGCTGACCATCGGGCTCGGCGCCACCTGGGACGGCAGGGTGGAGGGGCCCTTCGGGCTGCCCATGCCGCATGTGCTCGACGAGGTGCTGCGCACCGAGGACGTCTCGGCACTGAACCTGAGCACGCTCGCCGAGCACGACGGCAGGGTGTGGTGGCTGCTGGTGGCCGACGCCGTGCTGCTGCTGGCCGTCGCGTTCGTGATGGCGGCCCTGTCACCGGCCCGGGTCCGGGCCTGGCAGCACGCCGTGCACCTGGCGGTGGCGCTCGCGCTGACGGTTCTGATGATCTGCCTGGTCGGCCGGATCTCCGCCCGGCTCGGCCTCTCCGTGCTCGGCATCGGCGACCTCGGCACCGGACTCTCCGGTCAGGTGCTGCTCGAACCGCGTCTGGCGGGCGCACTGGGTCTGGCCCTCCTGTGGGGTCTGGTCACCGGTTTCGCGGGCGCGCTGGCGGCGCGGGGGAGGCTGCGCGGCCGGGACGCGCCGGACCGCTGACGGTGTGCTACGTCCGCGGTCCGAACACCGGTTCCGCCCAGGCCGGCGGCGGTTTCGGCGGTTCGGGCGGCTGCCTGTCCGGTGCTCCCCCTGCCGGTGCTCCCCGCACCGGCGTTCCCCCGCCCGTGCGCCCCGTGGGTGCGGTCGTGGCGTCGCCGACCCCTGCCATGGCGGTGCGCAGGGCGGCGACGAGGTCCAGGCAGGACGCGTACCGGTCGTCGGGACTCTTCGCCAGCGCCTTGGCGAGCACGGCGTCGGCCTGCGGCGGGAAGTCGGGGCGTACGGCGGTCAGGGGCGGCGGGTCGTCGTACTGGTGGGCCCAGAGCAGGGCCATGTCGTCGTCCCGGCGGAACGGCGGATGGCCGGTGAGGGTCTCGTGGACGACGCAGGCGAGCCCGTAGACGTCGCAGCGGGCGTCGACCGGACGCCCGGAGATCTGTTCCGGGGCCACGTAGTCGAGGGTGCCGACGAACTGGCCGACGGTGGTGAACCCGGTCAGGGACAGGGACTTCTTGGTCAGGCCGAAGTCGGTGAGGTAGACGTGCTCGGGGTGGTCGCTGTCGGTGCCGGGGGCGACCAGGATGTTGCCGGGCTTGACGTCCCGGTGGACCAGCCCGTGCTCGTGGGCGGCGTCGAGCGCCGAGGCCACCTGGGCGGCGATGCGCAGCGCGGTGGGAGGCGGCAGCGGACCCTCGCGGTCGAGGAGGTGGCGCAGGTCGCTGCCGTCGACGTACCGCATGGCGATGTAGAGGATGCCGTCCGTCTCGCCTGCCTCGAAGACGGGGACGATGTGCGGGTGGTCGATCGCGGCGGCGGTGCGGGACTCATGGGTGAAGCGGCGGCGGAACGTGTCGTTGCGAGCGAGTTCCGGGGCGAGCAGTTTCAGGGCGACGGTGCGGTCCAGGCGCAGGTCCCGGGCGCGGAAGACGACCGCCATACCGCCGCGGCCGATCTCGCGCTCGATGCGGTAGCCCGCGACCTGCTGTCCCGTCAGCTCGGAGGGCCGGCCGGCGAACAGGCTGGTGTCGTGGGTCATCGGAGGTCACGGTCCGGCGGGTCCGGGGGGACGACGCGGGTGGGCGCGTGCCCGGGAGGTCCGGGCTCGGCGCGGGGTGCCTCGTCGGCGGCGTAGGTGTGCAGCCGGATGCCGTCGGTGTAGAGCCAGCGCGCGTGGTCGCGGTCGTAGAGCCACAGGGACTCCCCGTCCACGACGAGCCCGATGCGCAGGCCGTGGGTCCGCGCGCGGAAGCCCTCCCCGTCGGTGCCGCCGTCGGCCAGCGCCTCGACGGCGGCCCGGTACTCCGCCAGGGCCTCCTCGGCCCGGGTCAGCAGGGGCCGGGGGTCGTCGGTGCGGGCCAGGGGCGCTTCGGCGGCGGGCGGGTCCTGGGGCACGGCGAGCAGACGGCGGCCGTCGACCCAGGCCGACCAGCCGTTGGAGCACAGCACCTGCCCCCAGTCCCCGCGCCGCTCGACCAGCCGTACCGGCAGCAGCGGGTCGAGGCCGACCGCGGGCCCCGCGGGGTCGGGCGCCTCCCAGGCCGGCATGCCGTTGCCCGGTACGACGTGGGTGGGCCGGAATCCGGGCGTGTACGGGCTCGGCGTTGCCGTCGGGTTCGTCGGGTTCATCGGGTTCGCCACGGGGAGCGTCTACCTCCGCATCACGGCGGGTTCGTGGCGGCGCAGCAGCCGCGACACGGCGAAGGCGAACAGCGCCGACAGCACCAGCAGCATCGCCGCGTCGAGCAGCCACACGCCCGGGGCGTGCTGGAAGAGCGGGTCCTCGGCCACCTCGCCGGGGGTGGTCCTCGCCAGGTCGACGGTGCCGGCCATCGCGCCGAACGCCCATCGCGAGGGCACCAGCCAGGAGAGCTGCTCCAGGACGGGCACACCGTCCAGCTTCAGCAGGGCACCGCAGAACACGACCTGGACGACGGCCAGCAGCACCAGCAGCGGCATCGTCACCTCTTCCTTGCGCACCAGCGCGGAGACGAGCAGGCCGAGCGTCATGGCGGTGAAGCCCAGAAGGGCCACGGCGACCGTGATCTCCAGCAGGGGCGGCATCAGCACGCCTTCGCCGTCCGGTGCGCCGAGGTCGACCCCGAGCAGCGCGACGAGGGTGAGCACCACGCACTGCAGCACGGTGACCGTGCCCAGCACGACGATCTTCGACATCAGGTACGCCGATCTGGACAGACCGACGGCCCGTTCCCGCCGGTGGACGGGGCGTTCCTTGACCAGTTCCCGTACGGCGTTGGCGGCGCCCGTGAGGACGGCGCCGACGCACAGGATGAGCAGGGCGTTCATCGCGGTGCCCGGCGTCAGGGCGCTGCCGGCCAGGGCACGGGCCATCACGCCCATCACGAAGGGCAGCGCGACCATGACGGCGAGGAAGGTGCGGTCCGCGCCGAGCACGGCGGCGTAGCGGCGTATCAGGGTGCCGAGCTGCGCGGTGCGGCTGCGCGGCCGGGGCGGCGGGACGGCCCCGGCCGCGATGCGGTCCGCCCGCTGCTGCCGGGGCTGGGCGGTGGCGTCGGCCGTGTACCGGCCGTGGAGGGGCGAGACACGGTAGTCGCCCGCCCAGTCGCGGTCCTGGTCGCGCTCGAAGGCCTCGAAGGCCTCCGGCCACTGTTCGAAGCCGAAGAACGCGAGGGCGTCCTCGGGCGGTCCGTAGTAGGCGACGCGCCCTTTGGGCGCGAGCATCAGAAGCCGGTCGCACACGTCCAGGCTGAGCACGCTGTGGGTGACGACGATGACGGTCCGGCCGTCGTCTGCCAGTGAGCGCAGCATGCGCATCACCGAGCGGTCCATCCCGGGGTCCAGTCCGGAGGTCGGCTCGTCGAGGAAGAGCAGGGACGGCTTGGTGAGGAGTTCCAGGGCGACGCTGACCCGCTTGCGCTGCCCGCCGGAGAGGCGGTGCACGGGTTGCTCCGCCCGCTGCTCCAGGCCCAGTTCACGGATGACCTCGTCGACCCTGGCCCGGCGTTCGGCCTTGGCGGTGTCCTGCGGGAAGCGCAGTTCGGCGGCGTAGGACAGGGCGCTGCGGACGGTGAGCTGGGGGTGCAGGATGTCGTCCTGCGGGACGAGGCCGATGCGCTGGCGCAGTTCGGCGTAGTCGCGGTAGAGGTCGCGGCCGTCGTAGAGGACGGTGCCGTGATCGGCGGGGCGCTGTCCGGTGAGGGCGTGGAGGAGGGTGGACTTTCCGGAGCCGCTGGGGCCGACCACGGCGAGCAGGCACTTCTCCCCCACCGGGAACGACACATGGTCGAGCAGCGTCCTGCGTCCGCGGTCCACGGCGACGGTGAGGTCCTGTACGTCGAGGGAGATCTCGCCGGTGTCGACGTACTCCCGGAGTTCGTCGCCGACGAGGCAGAGCGCGGAGTGGCCGATGCCGACGATGTCGCCGGGGCCGACCGGGGCGCGGGTGACGGGCCGGCCGTTGAGATACGTGCCGTTGTGGCTGCCGAGGTCGGCGATCTCGTACGTCCCGTCGGGCAGCGCCTGCAGTTCGGCGTGCCGGCGGGAGACCACGAGGTCGTCGATGACGAGGTCGTTGTCGGCGGCGCGGCCGATGCGGACGCCGCGGGTGGGCAGCGGACGTACGGTGGTGGGCTGCCGGTAGGTGCCGGTCAGGGCGGGGGACGACACGGCGGAGAGGCGTTCGGGGACGGGCGGCGGCCGGTCGGTCAGGACGGCGCTCGGTCCGTCCCGGGGGCTGCCGAAGCGGATGACGCTGCCGGCGCCGACGTCCTGGGTGTGCACGCGGTGGCCGTCGGCATAGGTGCCGTTGGTGCTCTGCTCGTCCTCGAGGGTCCAGTGGCCGTTTCCGGGGTGGAGGACCGCGTGGTGCCAGGAGACCCTGGCGTCGTCGATGACGATGTCGCTCGACGGGTCGCGTCCGACGTGGTAGTCGCGGACCGGGCTCATCAGGGTGGAGCCGCTCTCGGTTTCCACGATTAGCTCCGGCGCGACCGACCGCTCGACCATGCCCGAATTCTATCGATTGACCCGTTCGAGCGCCTGGTGCGGCCGGGGCGGTCCGGGGCCGGCGCGGCGCGTGATGCGTGCTGTGCGCGGTGCGTGCCGTGCGCGGCGCGGCGGGACGGTCAGGCGACCGGGACGCCCAGCACCGGGGCGGCGCGCTGCATCCGCAGGGCGTCCACGGATTCGGCCAGCAGTTCGTACTCGGTGGTGTCGTCGCCGGTGGCGAGGCGCACCAGCTGTCCGGCGGCCAGCGCCTCCGCCATCTCCTCCTGCCGGGCGGCGTCACCGCACCAGGCACGCAGCACGGCGGGTACGTCGGGCACACCGTCCGCGACGGGGACGAGCGCGCCCGGGGGTAAGTGTTCGGCCTCGGGCTGCGGGTCGAGGCGCTCGGCGATCCACGAGGCGCGATCGCGCAGCCACCAGAGGGCCAGGGCCAGGGTGGGCGCGCGATAGGTCCCGAGGGGTACGCCGATGCGCCGGCCGTCGCAGACCCCGTACGCCGTGACGTGGCACAGGAACTCGTCGTGCACGATTCTCCCCCCGTTGCGTTGCCCGGCGGCCGACCGCGCTCGCTCTCCGGTGGGTCGCGTGCTGTGCGTGAGGGCGCCGTCGCGCGGGGTGAAGCGCTCTCGTTGTCGAGTATGTTCACCACTGAATCACTGTCACCATGCCTTTCCGGCCACTCTCCTGGCATATTCGCCCCTTCCGTTGGCCGGAACGCGGCGCGCACGGTGACCGGAAGCACGACACCGCACCCGGCCGCGTCGTGTCGAGGACCACGACGCGGCCGGGTGGGCGACCTGCCCGAGTGAGGGGCCTACTGCTTGACCACCGCGTCGATGCGGGCCAGTTCGTCCGCGTCGAAGTCGAGGTTGCGGGTGGCCGCGACGCTGTCCTCGAGTTGCCGCGGGCTGCTCGCCCCGACCAGGGCCGAGGTCACGCGCCCACCGCGCAGCACCCAGGCCAGCGCCATCTGCGCGAGGGTCTGGCCGCGGGACTCGGCGATGCCGTTCAACGTGCGCAGCCGCTCCACCAGTTCGCCGGTGACGGCGTCGGTGTTCAGGAACGGGCTGTCGCTCGCGGCCCGCGAGTCCTCGGGGATGCCGTCGAGGTAGCGGGCGGTCAGCAGGCCCTGCTCCAGCGGGGAGTAGGCGATGGAGCCGACCCGGAGCTCGTCCAGGGCGTCCAGCAGGCCCTCGTCCTCCGGCCGCCGGTCGAGCATCGAGTAGCGCGGCTGGTGGATCAGCAGCGGGGTGCCCAGCTCGCCGAGGATGCGGGCGGCCTCACGGGTCTGCTCCGCGGAGTAGTTGGACACGCCGACGTAGAGCGCCTTGCCCTGCTGGACCGCGGAGTGCAGGGCCCCCATCGTCTCCTCCAGCGGAGTGTCGGGGTCGAAGCGGTGCGAGTAGAAGATGTCGACGTAATCCAGGCCCATGCGGCTCAGGCTCTGGTCGAGGGAGGACAGCAGGTACTTGCGTGAGCCCCATTCGCCGTACGGGCCGGGCCACATCAGGTGACCGGCCTTGGTGGAGATCACCAGCTCGTCGCGGTACGGCGCGAAGTCCGCACGCAGCGCCTCGCCGAGGGCGGACTCGGCGGCACCGGGCGGCGGACCGTAGTTGTTGGCGAGGTCGAAGTGGGTGACGCCCAGGTCGAAGGCGCGGCGCAGGATGGCGCGTCGGGTCTCCGCCGGACGGTCCGGACCGAAGTTGTGCCACAGGCCGAGCGAGAGCGCGGGAAGCTTCAGGCCGCTGCGTCCGGCGCGCCGGTAGGGCAGGTCCGCGTAACGGTCGGGGTGCGGGGTGTACAACACGACTCCAGGGGGTTGGCACACGGGTGTCCGGTTCCGTCGAACCGGGGTTCCACTCTGTCGCGTACCGCGGGCATCGGTCCAACAGGAGAATCCGATGGAATTCAGCGGATACGCTTCTCAATCATGGAACTGCGCCACCTCCAGCATTTCGTCGCCGTCGCCGAGGACCAGCACTTCACCCGGGCGGCGGAGCGGCTGCTGGTCTCCCAGTCGGGCCTGTCGGCGTCGATCCGCGCACTGGAGCGCGAGCTGCAGACGCCGCTGTTCGTACGGACGACCCGGAAGGTGACGCTGACGGAGGCCGGACGGGCCCTGCTGGTGGAGGCCGAGCGCGTCCTGGCCCAGGTGCGGGCCGCGCACGAGGCGGTGGCCGCGGTGCAGGGTGTGCTGCGCGGCACGCTCGCGGTGGGCACCGAGCAGTGCATCGCCGGGGTGCGTGTGGCGGAGCTGCTGGCCGCGTTCCGGCGGCGCCATCCGGACGTGGAGATCCGGCTGCGACAGTGGGGCTCGGCGGCGCTGGCCGAGGAGGTCGCGGCGGGACGCCTCGACCTGGCTTTCGCCTACCGGACCCAGGCGGACCCGGACCGGCTGCGGTCGGTGGCGCTGGCCGGTGAGCCGATGACCGTGCTGTGCCATCCCGAGCACCGGCTCGCGCGGGCCGGGGCACCGCCGGCCCCGCACGACCTGGGCGGCGAGGTGTTCGTGGACTTCCATCCCGACTGGGGGCCGCGCCGGGCCACCGACACCGCGTTCGCCGCCGCGGGGGTACGGCGCACGGTCGCCCTGGAGGTGAACGACGTGCACAGCCTCCTGGACCTGGTCGACGAGAACCTCGGCATCGCCGTCGTCCCCCAGCACTTCCGGCACAAGCGCGAGACCCTGACCGCGCTGCCGCTCGAGGACACCGGTGAGCCGGTGTACGAGACCGTGGCGCTGCTCCCGCCGGCGGAGGCCACCAGCCCCGCCGCGCGGGCGCTGATGGCCCTGCTGGACGACGCGGACGCGTGAGCACGGCCGGACTCCCCACGGGAGAACGGGGCGCGGGCGGGGGCGGGATGCGCGAGGGTGGACCCATGCACGCCAAGGACATCCTCATCGACGGCTTCGGCAGGATCCGCGAAGAAGTCCACGCCGCGGTGGCCGGGCTCGGCCCCGACGCCCTCAACGCCCGGCCCGCGCCCGGCACCAACTCCGTCGCCTGGCTGGTCTGGCACCTCACCCGGATCCAGGACGACCACGTCGCGGACGCCTTCGGGCTCGACCAGGTGTGGCTCGCCCAGGACTTCGAGAAGCGGTTCGCGCTCGGCCTGCCCCGCCGCGACACCGGATACGGCCACACCCCGGCGCGGGTCGCCGAGGTGCGGGTCGGCTCGGCCGACCTGCTGACCGGCTACTACGACGCGGTGCACGGGCAGAGCCTGGGGGTGCTGCGCGCGCTGCGGGCCAAGGACCTGGAGCGCATCGTGGACGAGCGCTGGGATCCACCGGTGAGCCTCGGGGTGCGGCTGGTCAGCGTCCTGTCCGACGACCTCCAGCACGCCGGACAGGCGGCCTATGTGCGCGGGCTCCTTCAGAGCACGGACTCGTAGCCGGGCAGCACCACGTCCCGCAGGAGGTCGGTGCGCTCGTCGAACGGGAGGAACGCGCTCTTGACGGCGTTGACCGTGACGGTCCGCAGGTCCCGGGCGGTCCACCCCGCCTGCTCCACCAGCAGGGACATCTCGCGGGTCATGGTGGTGCCGGACACCAGCCGGTTGTCGGTGTTGAGGGTGACCCGGAAGCCGAGGTCCTTCAGCGCGGTGATGGGGTGCGTGGCGATCGAGTCGGCGGCGCCGGTCTGGATGTTGGAGGTGGGGCACATCTCCAGCGCGACCCGGCGGTCGCGGACCCAGCCCGCGAGCCGGCCGAGCTTGCCGGCCGCGAGGTCGGGGATGTCCTCGGTGATCCGCACACCGTGGCCGAGGCGCTGCGCGCCGCACACTTGAAGGGCCTGGTGGATGCTGGGCAGGCCGTGGGCCTCGCCGGCGTGGATGGTGAACGGCACGCTCTCGCGGCGCAGGTGCTCGAAGGCGTCCAGGTGATCGGCGGCGGGGAAGCCGTCCTCGGCGCCGGCGATGTCGAAGCCGACGACGCCCGCGTCCCGGAACGCCACCACCAGGTCGGCGATCTCCCGCGTCCGGTCGAACATCCGCATGCCGCACAGCAGCGTCCCGACCCGCACCGGCGTCCCCCCGGCGGCGGCCTTGGCCATGCCGGCGGCGAGCCCCTCCTGCACGGCCTCGACCACCTCGGGCAGGGTCAGCCCGCCCTTGGTCATCAGCTCGGGGGCGTAGCGGACCTCGCCGTAGACGACACCGTCGGCGGCGAGGTCGAGCACGTACTCCTCGGCGGTGCGCAGCAGGCCCTCGCGGCTCTGCATGACGGCGAGGGTGTGCTCGAAGGTGGCTATGTAACGCACCAGGTCGCCGGAGCCGGCGGCCTCGACGTACCAGGCGGCGAGCTCGTCGGCGTCGGTGGTGGGCAGGGTGTGGCCGACCGTGTCCGCCAGCTCCACCAGGGTGGCGGGGCGCAGGGCGCCGTCGAGGTGGTCGTGCAGGACGGCCTTGGGCAGCCGGCGGAGGGTGTCGGTGTCGAGGCGGGGCGTGGTCATGGGCGGTGCGTTCCTCAGCGGTTCTGTGGTGAAGTGCGGGGTCACCCGGCGGGGTGGGATCGATCGGCAGAGGTTATACGTAAAACGTCGGCGCGCGCCAGTCCCGCTCCCGGCGGCGCCCCGGACCTGGTCCCGAAGACCTACGACGGCAGCCCGAGGCGCCCGGGCGGATCGTGCAACTACCGTCCCCGCATGGAGATCACCGAGCCACCGCAGCGGAGTCGGGAGCAACGCAGAAGGGATGTCCTGGACCGGCTGGAGCGGGAGACGGACATCTGGGTGGCCTCGGCGGATGCCGAGGGGCTGCCCTGCCTGGTGCCGCTGTGGTTCGTGTGGGACGGCGAGGCCGTCTGGCTGGCGACCCGGCCGGCCAACCCCACCGGCCGCAATCTGCGGGAGGGCGGCCGGACCCGGCTGGCGCTCGGCGACACGCGGGACGTCGTCCTGATCGACGGCGAGGTGGAGACGTACGGCGCGCGGGAGGTGCCGCCTGCGGCGGCGGAGGCGTTCCGGGAGAAGACCGGCTGGGATCCGCGCGCGGACCGGGCCGTCCACGCGTTCTTCCGGGTACGCCCCCGGGCGGTGCAGGCCTGGCACGAGGTGCACGAAATGCCGGAGCGGCATCTCATGCGGGACGGGATCTGGCTGGCGTAGCCCGCCCGGTGCCGGACCTGCACCGGGCGGGCTACGGATACGTGTACGTGTTGAGGGCGGCGACGGCCGCTGCCGGGTTGCCGAGGTCGTAGCGGTCCACGGCGAGGAAGTTGGGCTTCTTGCGGGCGGCGGGCTGGCAGAACCGGCCGGCGCGGTCGGCGAGTTTGGCGTTGTCCGTGCCGGCCGTGTTCGCGATCGGGGTGTCCCGGAAGTGGTTCATGACGAAGAGGGGCCGGAAGCCCGGTTCGGTGCGGGTGAGCGGGATGTCGGCGCCGGCACCGTACCAGCGGCTGTAGCAGGACCAGTCGGAGGTGCCGACCCCGGAGCCCATGGACCAGTGGTTCTCGACGGTCCACTCCCGCTGGTACATGACGCCGAAGCTGTCCCGGGTCAGTCCCGCGGCCTGGTCGGCGGAGCGGCTGTGGTCGCTGAAGATCAGCAGCTGCTCCCCGGTGGCGGTCAGCTCCGCCATGGTCGGCCAGCCGTTCTCGCGCACCCCGGCGCGGTCCGGCCGGTGGAGGACGTCCGACAGGCCGGTGACGCGGGCGAGTTCGGCGCGCAGTACGCCCGGGTCGACGTAGTCCTCGAGGAACACGGTGACGACCTGGTCGGGGTGGGCCTTGAGGAAGTCCACCATGCGCTGGATGTCCACCCACAGCGCGACGGGCCTGCTGACCAGGGTGCAGCTGTTGTGGCAGAGGATCGCGCCGTCCGGGGTCTGGTGGATGTCCAGCATGAACCCGCGTACGCCGTCCGCGAGTTGACGTTCGATACCGCGCGTCTGGTTGGGGAAGAGGTTGACGAACGGCGGGGCGAAGCCGCCGTCGACCCCGTTGGCGTACGCGTTGTGCGAGGTGAGGAAGGTGACCTGGTCCAGGGTGCGGGTGTCCTGGGGCAGCATGGGCCGGGTGGCGGGAATGACCGGGGTGAGGTACCAGTCGGCGAGGTTCCCGGAGCCGCCGACGACGGCGAGTCGGGCGGGGTGGTCGGCTCCCGCCGGTCTGGGGGCGACGGTGAGGCGGCGGTCGGTGCCGGGGACTCCGAGGGTGTACCGGTCGGCGCCGACGGGAGTGATCTCCCAGGCTGCGTCCGCGCTCGCACAGGGAACGGTCCCGGCCAGGTCGCCGGCACGGCCGAGGCAACTGCCGGGGGTGTCGGTGTTCTCCAGGAGGTACGAGGAGCCGTTCACCCGCAGCGTCCACTGCTGGCGGTCCTCGTTGCCGCGCGGCCGGTGCTGCTCGACCGCTCCGGCGCTGTCGGCCGCGTTGAGTCCGGTGGTGGCGCTCTGCACGTAGTGGGTGGTGCCGGGCGGCGGAACCGCGCCGGCCCCCGCCGCGGGCGTCGGCGCCACGACCGCCGCGACCAGCGCGGTGGTCGTGACGGCCGTGGCGAGCAGGGCGTGGGGGGTGCGCATGGTGGGTGCCCTTCGTCCGAAGGATGGCCGCGTGCACGAGGGCACGCGGCCAGGTCACGGATGGTCAGGGGCATGACACCACGCCCCGCGGTCCTGCGTCAGCAGTACAGGTTGCCGCCGGGTGACGTCCCGAGGATCTGGGTGAACTGCTGATACGTGGTCACCCTGCTCTGCACCTGCGCCGGGTTGCGGCCGTCGCACTCCAGGGAGCCGTTGATGCTGCGGATCGTCTGGCCGAAACCGGCCTGGTTGACCATGGCGTTGTGCCCCGTCATGCTGCCGGGACCGGACTGGGTGTTCCAGTACCACAGGGCCGTCTTCCAGGCGACGGACGCGTCGTTCTGCACCAGCCAGGGGTTGTTCAGCAGATCGATGCCGAGCGCGTCACCCGCGGCCTTGTAGTTGAAGTTCCAGCTCAGCTGGATCGGCCCGCGCCCGTAGTAGCCGGACTGACCGGCCGGGCAGCCGTACGGCTGCCCCCAGTCGCAGTAGTGCGAGTAGTTGGCGGTGTTCTGCTCGACCACATGCACCAGACCACCGGTCTCGTGGCTGACGTTGGCCAGGAAGGCGGCGGCCTCCTGCTTCTTCACCGTGTCGCTGCCCGTGTTGGCGAAGGCGGGGTAGGCGCTCAGTGCCGCCTTCAGCCCGCTGTAGGTGTAGAAGGAGTTCCGGTTCGGGAACATCTGGTTGAACTGCGCCTCGGTCACGACGAAGTTCCCGACCGGTGTTCCGGGGCCGTTGTCACAGGAGTACGGCTCCCAGTACCAGGTGCTGATGATCGGGTCGTAGCCCGGGTTGGCGTGCTCGGCGATGTAGGCGCGGCCGTCGGTGTAGCGGACGATGTCACCGGCGTTGTACCACTGCCCGGCCACCCAGTTCGGATAGCTGGAGCACGCGGCGGCGGCCGACACGGGAGCGGCGGAAGCGGTCGCGGCCGGGAGCAGCACCGGTGCGCTGCCGGCGATGACGACTGCGGCCAGCACGGCGGACATGCGGCGTCTCGACAAGGGATCAACTCCTCTGCGGGACACGGCCGCTCCCGGTCGGGGACGTGCCTGAGCAAAGCGTCGCCGCACGCGCGCCGGCGGAGCCGGCCACGACGTGGTGGGGGGCGGCCGTGGTGGGGGGTGTCGGGCACACTTAACCGCATTGGTCTGTACCAGTCAAGCTGCGGACCGGCCAGCCCCTTCACCCCTCGCCACGCGTCAACTCCTTTTACGAAAAAGGCTCTTGGCCGGCGACTGCGGGGTCCGCATCCTCCTGGGAGGGATGCGAGCCGCTGCGCGGTCGGCCCGTGGTGCACCTGCGGGCGGACAAGCCGCAGGCGGCGGGGAAGAAGGTCTCGAGGGACGAGTTGCCCACCGAACCCTTGATCGCGATGCGCTCGGGTCATGCGATGCACCGCTCTGCGCACCGGCTCCCGGAGGGCCGCTCGCCGGCGTTCGCGCACTCCACCGACGGCGCGGAGACGGGCAAGCCGATGGCCACCGAGGGGCTCGGCACGACGGCGCTGCCGGAGTTCGGCGCCGCCGGGGACCCGCTGGAGCGGCCACCCCGCTCCGACCTCTACACATAAAGGGGAAATAAGCGCAGAATGACCTCAAGCGACGTTTGCCGCATACCGCCCAGAGGCGGTGAGGCCTGCTAGTCGAAGGAGGCGGCTCATGGCCAACGTCTCGCATCCCCGCGGTGACATCACCAGCCACCCCGATGCTCCAGAAATGCGGGCACGGTACGACCGCGTGCTCGGCGGTCGTGATGTGGTGCTGGTCGACGGACCGGTGTTCCTGCTCGGCCTCTACTGCGCGGTGTCCCCCTGGATACTCCACTACACGACGAGCCAGCCCGCGCTCGTGCCCCACAACCTGATCATCGGCATCGCGATCTGCGTGCTCGCCCTCGGGTTCACCGCCGCTCCCGCACGCATGTACGGTCTCAGCGGAGCCATGTGCGCCCTCGGCGTGTGGATGATCATCTCGCCGTGGGTCGTCGGCACCGGTCCGGACGCCGGCGTCATCTGGAACAACGTCGTCATCGGCGCGCTGACCCTGCTGCTCGGCGTCATGTGCGTCGCCACGGCAGCCAGGAGCACCCCCACCAGGACCTGATCGCGGCCGGAAAGGGAACCGAGGGCGGGGCCCGGTCCGCATCCCCCGCGGTCCGGGCCCCGCCCTGTCCGCACCGGCCCTCCCCGGCACGGGCGACTGTCGCCGCCGAGCGAGGGCACAAGTCCTTCAGCGGGGGTTCCGAGAAGGAGGGGCGAAATGGAGATCGGCGGCATCATCAGTGCCATCGTCATCGGCATAGTCATCGGCGTCCTGGGCCGGCTCGTGGTCCCCGGGCGTCAGCGCATCGGGGTGCTGTGGACGATCCTCGTCGGCATCGTCGCCGCGCTGATCGGCTCGGCGCTCGCCTCGGCGCTCGGGGTGGCCGACACCAAGGGCGTCGACTGGATCGAGTGGCTCATCCAGATCGGCCTCGCCGCACTCGGGGTGGCCGCGCTGGACCGGGCGAAAGCCCCGCGCTGACTGAGCGGTGCGGTGGCTCGGGACGGTGTACGGGCGCAGGACGGGGCCGGTGGGAAGCACCACAGGGGTGCCGGCCCGCCTGCCCCGTCCGCCCTCCCGACGAAGGCCTCCGGCCGGGTGGCGGTGGGGACCGGGAAGCCGGGCGGCCCTACGGGACGTACACGTACGGTGTCGTCGTGCCGAGCGGGACGAAACCCAGGTGCTTGAGGATCGGGCGGCTCTGCCCGGACGCGTCGACCTGGAGGTAACGGCAGCCGCGCTCGGCGGCGACGCGGGCCCGGTGGGCCACCAGCGCACGGTAGAGGCCCCTGCCCCGCCACGCCTCGACGGTGCCGCCGCCCCAGAGCCCGGCGAACCGGGTGCCCGGCACGAGTTCCATCCGGGCCGCGCTCACCGGCTCCCGGCCGGCCAGGGCCACCACCGCGACAACGGTGTCGGGTCTGGCGGCCAGCCGTTCCAGCAATTGGTGGCGCAGCCAGGACGCGTCGGCGCGGAAGGCCTTCTCGTGCACCTCGGCCATGAGCTCGACACCGGCCCGGTCGGTGACGGGGACGACGCGGACACCCTCGGGCAGCTCGGCCTGCGGGGTGTCGAGGAGCAGCTCGCCGATCTCGCCGACCATCAGCGTCTCCTCCGGTCCGGGCGTGAACCCGAACGCCACGAGCCGCCGGCCGAGGTCCGCCGGCAGATCATGGCCGTACAGCTTCCACTCGAACTCACGGCCCAGCCCGGTGAAGTGGGCGATCTGTCCGGTGATCGCCGCGTCCGCGTCCGTGCCGTCCAGGGCGGACCAGACGACGCCGTTCCAGCCGTGTCGCGGCGCGGTCTGCCGCACCACGCGGCCGGTGCGCTCGACGCGGGCTCCGGGGCCGTCGGGCCGTGCCCCTTCGCGCAGGTCATGGTCGAACAGGGCGAGTACCGCGGCGTGATCCATGCCGCTCACTCCAGCACCGGTCCGCCGCCCGGGCAAGGGGTTTACGGGGCGCCGGCACACCGGCTTCGCGTCCGTGATCGAGTGAGCCTAAGGTTGCCGTGACCGGTGATCGAGCCGTAGTCGTGAGAAGGGCGGCACCCGTGACTGTCAAGGATTCCGAACTGCCCCACCTGCGTCGCTGCGTCGAGCTGGCGACCGAGGCGCTGGAGGCCGGGGACGATCCGTTCGGTTCGGTCCTGGTGGCCGGCGACGGGTCGGTGCTCGCCGAGGACCGCAACCGGACGGCCGCCGGGGACCGCACCCGGCACCCCGAGTTCGAGCTGGCGCGCTGGTCGGCCGCCCACATGACGCCCGAGGAACGGGCCGCCGCCACGGTGTACACCTCCGGCGAGCACTGTCCGATGTGCGCGGCGGCGCACGCCTGGGTGGGCCTCGGCCGGATCGTCTACGTCGCCTCCTCGGCGCAGCTGCTGACCTGGCTCGCCGAGCTGGAAGTGCCCGCCCCACCGGTGCGGCCGCTGCCCGTCGGTGAGATCGCACCGGGCGTGACCGTGGACGGACCGGTTCCCGAACTGGCGCAGGAAGTAAGAGAGTTGCATAGGAGGTTCCACAGCTCCCGCGGCTGAGCGGCGGGCCCGCCACCGCGCGGGCCGTCCGGCCGACAGGCGGGGCCCCCGCAGCCCCCTTATGGTGATCGAGGGCGCCGGATCCGGTCCGCTCTGGGGCGTCCCTGGAGGCATCGATGCTGGCCAAGATGTCAACGCGACCCCCGGTCCGGCGCTGCGTGGTCACCGGAGCTGCCGGACTGGCCCTGCTGGGCATGGGCCTCCCGGCCGCCGCTGCCGCGGACGGGGACCTCGACCGGTTCTACGACCAGAAGATCAAGTGGTCGGCGTGCGAGAGCACGGACATGCCCGAGGACCTGCAGTGCGGGAAGATCACCGTCCCCGTCGACTACGCCGAGCCCGGCAAGGGCTCCCTCGACCTGGCCCTCGCCCGCTACCGGGGCACCGACGACCCGCGTGGCTCGGTGGTGCTGAACTTCGGCGGGCCGGGGGGCTCGGGCGTCCTCGGACTCGCCCGTGCCGGCAAGGAGTTCATGGGTCTCACCGACAGGTACGACGTGGTGTCCTTCGACCCTCGCGGTGTCGGCCGCTCCTCACCGGTCAGCTGCGGCACTCAGGCCACCGGTCAGGCGCTGGAGGCGACCGGCGGCGAGGACATGTCCGATCCGCGGGAAATACTCACCCGGTTGCGCAAGGTGGCCGCCGAGTGCGCCGAGCACTCGGGCCCGGTGCTCCCGCACATCGGCACCGTGAACGTCGCGCGGGACCTGGACGTGCTGCGCGAGGTGCTCGGCAACAAGAAGCTCAACTACCTGGGGTTCTCCTACGGAACCCGGCTGGCCTCGGTGTACGCTGCCCGATTCCCCGAGAGGGTGGGCCGGTTGGTACTGGACGGGGTGGACACCCTGACCGAACCGCTGGCCGAACAAGGGCTGGCGAGCGTCAAGGGGCAGCAGCTCGCGCTCGAACACTTCCTGACCTGGTGCACAAAGGACATTGCCTGCCCGTTCGGCCAGGACCCGCGCGGGGCACGGGAGTTGGCCGTGAAGCTGGTCGCCTCGCTCGACGAGGCCCCGGTACCGACGGACTTCGGTCACGAGTTCACCGGCCAGAACCTCGCGGGCGCCATGGCGCAGGGCCTCTACAGCAGGCAACTGTGGCCGTTGCTGCAACGGGCGCTCGCGCAGCTGATGGAGGACGGGGACACACGCGGGGTGGAGGCCTTCGCCACCGGCGGGGTGACACTCCCCGTGCCGCAGCGGGAGAACGACCCGCTCGTCGACGAGGAGGACGTCCCCCTGGACAACCTCCCCGCCGCGCTGATGGCGGTGAACTGCGCGGACGATCCCGACCGCCCGGCCGCCGAGCAGGTGACCCGGGACCTCTCCCGGCTGCGCACCGCCTACGAGAAGGCCTCACCGGTCTTCGGCCGCTACCGGCTCGCCCAGGTGCTGATGTGCCACGGCCGACCCAAGGGGACCGACTACATCCGCGAGGAGGTCAAGAACGTCGACACTCCGAAGATGCTGCTGGTCGGCACGCGGGGCGACCCGGCCACGCCGTACCGGTGGACGGTGGAGACGGCCGAGCGGCTCGGTTCCTCGGCGGTGGTGCTGGACAACCGGGGTGAGGGCCACACCGGCTACGGATCGTCCGACTGCGTGCACCGCAAGGTCGACGACTTCCTGCTCTACGGTTCGCTGCCGCCCAGCGGCAGCTCGTGCGGCTCCGGGGACGACTTCCGTGAGTGAGTCCGATCGCGGGGCACCGGCGGCGGGACTGCCCCAAATGCCCTCTCGGTGAATCGGCTCTATGGTTCTTTCATGGAGCACGATCTGAGTCCCGCGACCCTTGCCGAGCTTCGTCGCCCGCGCCCCTACCCCGCGGTGTCGGTACTGACGCCGACACACCGGCGCGAGCCCCTCAACGCCCAGGATCCGGTGCGGCTGCGCAACGTGGTGGCCGAGGCCAAGAAACAGCTGGAGGCCGATCCCGCGGTCACCCGGGACCGGCGCAGCGAGGTCGCCCTGCAGCTCGACCGGGCGCTGGCCGAGGTCGATCTGGCGCACGCCGAGGACGGGCTGGTCATCTTCGCCGCTCCGGGTGAGCACCAGGTGTGGTCGCTCGCCCGTTCCGTACCGGAGCGTGTGGTGCTCTCGGACACCTTCCTCACCCGCAACCTGGTGTCCGCCCACACGGCGGAGCGCCCCTTCTGGGCGCTGTCGCTCTCCCCCGACCGGGCCACGCTGTGGAGCGGCGGCGTGGACCGGGTCACCGAGGAGCACCTCGGCGCCTTCCCGCTGGTCCGGAGCGTGGAGAACTTCGACCCCGAGCGCCTGGAGCAGGTCGGCGACCAGCCGAGCTCCTACCGGGACGAGGACACCCGCCGGTTCCTGCGCGAGACCGACACCGCGATGCGCGCGGTGCTGCGCGCGCATCCCCGGCCCCTGTACGTCACCGGCGAGCCGGCCGCGCTGTCCCTGCTGGGCGAGGTGGGCGGCGTGGCCCGGGAGGCGGTGCACGTCCAGCACGGCGGGCTCGCGCACGGCACGCCCGACGCGGTGTGGCAGGCCCTGCGTCCGGTACTCGAGAGCGAAGCGCGCAAGAGCACCGAGGAGGTCGTCCGGTCCCTGGAGACGGCCCGCGGGCGCAAGGAGTTCGCGGGCGGCGTCGACGAGCTGTGGCAGAACGCCCGGGACGGCCGGGTCCGGCTGCTGGCCGTCGAGGAGAACTTCCGGGTGACGGTGCGCGACACGGGTGAGCATCTGGTCCTCGCCGAGACCGGCGACCTGGACGTCCGCGAGGACATCGTGGACGAGATCGTCGAGCAGTGTCTGGAGACCGGCGCCGAGGTCCGCTTCGTCCCGGACGGAACCCTGGGCAACACGGACCGGATCGCGGGCGTACTGCGGTACTGAGTGCGAACAGACGCCCGTCCGTCGAACAGGCGAGTGAACGACGGACGGGCGCCGAACGCACCCTCAAGTAACCTGCGTAACAACGGAGTTGTTCCAACCGACGGGCATCCGGCACCTACCTCCGGGTAACTCCACGAAGACGGTGGCATATGCCACCGACATGACCTTGGGGCGTCTTGCCGAATCCCTTACAGGGCGTGGCGTGCTGTGCCACAGTCGTAACGGTCCCTCCGTCCGTCTCTGGCCCGAACCGTCCCACATCGGAGTGCGTCATGCCGCCCCACCTCTCCGCGGACCGCTCAGCCGCCCAGCCGCCAGGACGCGGCCCGGTCGACGCGCTCATCTCGCAGACCCGGCGGCTCAGGGGCGACGTGGACGCCGTACGGCGCGGCACCGCGGCCGACGCCTCGGACCCGAAGGACCGCTGGCAACGCGCGCTGTACGACCTGGCGCTGCACCAGCTCAACGACCTGGACGAGCACCTGGCCCAGCTGCGGGACGGCCCCCTGCCCGTACCGGCGCCGGCCGGGTCCGGGCCCGCCGCACCGCCCCAACACGACTCCCTGCTCAGCCGGGTCGGCAGCGCCGAGTGGAACCTGCTGACGGACGAGGCCAGTTGGTCCGGAGAGCTGTACCGCATCCTGGACCGCGACCCGGCCGCTCCCCCGCTCACCCTCGACGAACTGCCGTCCCTCGTGCACGACGAGGACCGGCCGAGGCTCACCGCGATGGTCACGGGCTGTCTCGTCGACGCCCGGCCCATCGACGGGGAGTTCCGGCTGTTACGTCCCGACGGCAGCGTCCGGACGGTGCACATGATGGGCGAACCGGTCCTCGGGGCCGACGGCAGCACCGCCTCGATGTGGGCCGTGCTGCGGGACGTCAGCGAACTGCGCCGCTGCCGACGGACGATCAGCGAGACCCGTGAGTCGCTGCACCACCAGCGACAGGCCGCGGCGCGGACCGGTCAACGGCCCACGATCGAGCCGCGGGGAGCCGTGCCGCCCCCGTGGCACGGCTCCCCGCCCCTCCCGCACCGGGGCCCGCGCACCCTGGACCTCGCCGCCCGGCACCTCCCGTCGTCTGCCGGAGCACCGACCGGGGGTGCCTGGTACGACACCCTCGAACTGCCCGACGGCGCCGCCCTGATCAGCGTCGGCGAGCTGACCGGGCAGGGCGCCGGCCCGTCGTCGGGCATGACGATGCTGCTCGGCGCGATGCGCGGCATGGCGATGGTCGGCACCGCACCGGGTCCGCTGCTGGCCTGCCTCAACCGGTTGCTCGACGCCACCGGGCAACCGGCCCTCGGCAGTGCCCTCTGCCTGTACTACCGGCCCGACATCCGCTCTCTGGTGTGGGCGCGGGCCGGATGCCCCGCCCCGCTGCTGTTCCGCGGCGGAAGGGGGCGCGCCCTGGACACCCTTGAGAGGAACCGGCTCGGCGCCTCCCCGGCCACCCGCTACGGGCAGGCCGAGGAGACCCTCGAAGTCGGCGACGTGCTGGTGCTGCACACCGACGGGCTGGTACCCGGGCGGGCCGATGCCGCCACCGTCCCGCATCTCCTCGGGCTGGCCCCGCAGTTCACCGGGGACCGCACCGCGCGGGACTGCCTGCCGTTCGTTCTGCGGGAGTTCGAAGACACCGCGCGCGAGGAGGAGGCCTGCGTGCTCGTCGCCCGCGTGACCTCGTAGAAAGACCCTTCACCCCTTCGTTACGCCGGTGCGCTGTTGCCGCCCTTCCCCCTGGGCTTCGGCAGGACCTGCCTGATCTCCTCCCGTAGTTCCTGGATCCTCGGGTACGAGGAGTACTCGGCGGTGAGCCGGTACATCTGGCGCAGCCGGTCCCAGGTGCGGCGGGAGGAGTTGGAGCCCATCGACATCAGTGCGAGACGCGCGTACCGGTCGGCCTGCTCCGGGTCGTCCGCGATGAAGCAGGCGGAGGCCATGGAGAGATGGTCGAAGATCTTCGACCGCTCCCGGCCGTCGATGCGCAGGGACAGCGCCTTCTCCGCGTAGTGCTGGGCGTGCGCGGCCGCGCCCGGCTCGAACTCGGCCAGCGTGCGGTAGGCCAGGGCCTGCATGCCGTACAGATCCTCGTCCTTGAAGGTCTGCATCCAGTCCGGCTGCTCCAGATCCGCCCCCCGGTCGGAGACGAACAGGTCCTCGGCCCGGCCCAGGGTGCGGCGCATCGCCTGTCCTTTGCCCATGGACGCCTGCGCCCAAGCCTCGATGGTGTGGAACATCGCGCGGGTGCGCGGCAGCAACTCCTCGCCCGACCCGGACTGGGCGAGCTTCAGCAGGTCCAGGGCGTCGTCGGGCCGGCCCAGGTGCACCATCTGGCGGGCCGCACGGGACAGCGCCTCACCCGCGCGCGGCCGGTCGCCGCCCTCCCTGGCGGCGTGCGCCGCGATGACGAAGTACTTCTGGGCCGTGGGTTCCAGGCCGACGTCGTGCGACATCCAGCCCGCCAGGACGGCGAGGTTGGCGGCGACGCCCCACAGGCGCCGCTGGAGGTGGGGTGGGTGGTGGTAGGCGAGCATGCCGCCCACCTCGTTGAGCTGGCCGACCACCGCCTTGCGCTGGAGGCCGCCGCCCCGGGCGGCGTCCCAGGCGCGGAACACCTCCACGGAGCGCTCGAGTTCCTCGACCTCCTGAGACCCGATCGGAGCGGCCTCGTAGCGGTCGAACCCGACGGAGTCGGCGTGCAGCGGATGGTCGATTCGGGGAGCGTCGGTGGTCAGTGCCGGATCGGTGTGCAGCCAGTCGTGCATGGCGCTGCTGAGTGCGGATCCGGCGGAGAGCGCGGCGCCCGCGCCCACCAAGCCGCGTCGGTTGAGCATGAGGTCCATTCCCGTGAATTCGGTGAGGACCTCGGCTGTCCGCTCGGGCGCCCACGGCACTCCGTCGGGATGTTCCGCACTCCCGCCGCGTGGCCGTTTCCCCGTACGCCCGTGCCGGACCAGACCGAGATCCTCGATGGTCACGACACGGCCGAGACGCTCGGTGAACAGGGCCGCCAGCACCCTCGGCACGGGATCGCGCGGGATCTCTCCCATGTCGATCCACCGCCGTACCCGGGAGGTGTCGGTCGCCAGCTGGGGGTGGCCCATGGCCGCCGCCTGCCGGTTGACCAGCCTCGCGAGTTCGCCCTTGGACCAGCCGGCCAGGCCGAACAGGTCCAAGAGCCGGGTGTTGGGTTGTCCGCTCACGTCAAGCCCCCAGGTTCTCGGCTGAGTTGACAGTAGCCCCGTGTGAGTTGCCGGGCGACTATTCGCCAGGGTTCGCCAGGGTTCGCCAGATGGTGTGCCAGGGGGCATCGGGTGTCGAGTAGGAACGCGCCACCACGACCCGGTCTCCGCCGGGAGCATTCCCCAGGGTGCGCCTGGGCGACCGGGCCGGGTGGCGCAATGACGTCGCAGGCACACGAAGGGATCTGTATCGCCCATGTACGCAGCATCGTCCTCCGTGTCCGCACCGCCCAGGCCGCTGCGTCCGCGTCCGTCGGACAACGGCCCCTACCTCGCCCCCGCGCGCCCGGCGGCCACCGTGCCGGGGCCGGGCAAGGTGCGGCGCGCTCCGGGCGCCGGCCCCCAGCCGCTCAGCGGCAGGCTCGACCTGTCCGGTCCCCAGGGCGCCCAGTTGCGCACGGCGATCGCGTCGGTGCACCGCATCTGTCCGGAGTTCGCACCGGTGCAGGTGCTGCGCCGCAGCGGCCGGTCCATCCTCCTGGTCGGGACGACCGGCCGGAGCACCGCGGTGGCCAAGTGCTTAACGGATCACTCCCCCGTCTGGTCCGAGCGGTTCCGGCACGAGATAGCGGCGTACCGCTCGTTCGTCCGGCATCGCCCACCCGTGCGGGCGCCCCGGCTGATCGCGGCGGACCCGGACAACTGCACCCTGGTGATCGAGCGCATGCCCGGCCGGGTGGCGGCGCTCCAGCGGCACCCGGTGGAGGCACCACCGCGAGCGGACATCAAGGCGGCACTCGGCGCGATCTGCCGGCTGAACGCGTGGCGCCCGCCGACCGGGACCTTCGACGCCCCGCTGGACTACGCGGCACGGATCGCCCGCTATCACGAGCTGGGCCTGCTCACCGACCGGGACATGGGCGATCTGCAGAAACTGCTGCACGGCATCGCGCACGCGGCCGGGCGTCACGGCATGGGCCAGTTCTGTCACGGCGACGCACTGCTCTCCAACATCCTGATCTCACCGGCCGGTCCAGTGCTGGTGGACTGGGAACACGCGGGCTGGTACCTGCCGGGCTACGACCTGGCGACCCTGTGGGCGGTACTCGGGGACGCGCCGGCGGCCCGGCGGCAGATCAGCCAGATCGCGCAGTCGGCGGGCCATGCCTCACGGGACGCGTTCCTGGTGAACCTGATGCTGGTGCTGACGCGTGAGATCCGTACCTACGAGACGGCCGTGCAGCGTTCGATGCGCGAGGGGGGGCCGGTGGGACCGGGCCCGGCCCAGCAGGGCGTTCTGCCGTCCGGTGAGGAGCAGCGGCTGCTGCTGCGGCGCCTGCACGACGACTGCCAGATGGCCCGCCGGGCCGTGCGCGCGGCGGTCGGTACTCGCTGACCGGGGCAGGCGAGAGGTCCGCGGCATCTCCCGAAGGGGAGCGCCGCGGACCTCTCGCCTGCCCCTACGCGTTCCCCACATGTTCCCCGCGTGTGCCCCGCGCTTCGACCGCGCCGCGGCCCTGGCTCGCCGCCACGACCCGCGGCCCGGATTGCCGGGGAATTCCGCTCCTTCTGGGCATGATTGACGGATCATCGGCACGCCGGTAGCACCATCCGACCGCCGACCCCGCACGGTTCATCCCGACCGATCGTCCCCAGGAGACTGTGTTGCGAGGATCTCCCCCCACCGAACCCGGCCGTGCGGCGGCCGGGCATCGCCGTTCCCGCCGTACCACCGGCGCTCTGGCCGCGGCTGCGCTCACGCTGCCGCTGCTCGGCGCGGCCCCGCCCGGGGCCCGCTCTGGTCCGACCCCACCGGACGCGACCCGGCTGCAGCAGGCGTTCAGTGCCGCGGCCGCCACGTACGAGGTGCCGCGGAGCGTGCTGCTCGGCGTCTCCTACCTCCAGTCCCGCTGGGACACGCACGACGGAGCACCGAGTGTGACCGGCGGCTACGGCCCGATGCACCTCACGGACGCCCGTAGCGCGCTGGCGGCGGCGACGTCGCATCACGACGAGGGGGCGGAGGATCCCCGGGGCGACGGCGCCCGCCCCGTGCCGCGGCCCGGGAAACGGCGTGCCGAGGCACTGCGCTTCGACGCGCGGCTGCCGCGCACCGGCGCGGTCCCGGACCGTCTGGCCACCCTGCCGAGGGCGGCCGAGCTGACCGGACTGAGCGCCGCGCGGCTGCGTGAGGACCCGGCCGCGAACGTGGCGGGCGGCGCCGCGCTGCTGGCCGAGGCCCAGCGGGAGCTGGGCGGGCCGCCGAGCGAGGACCCGGCCGACTGGTACGGCGCGGTGGCCCGTTTCTCCGGGGCCGACGACACGGCGTCGGCGGCGGCGTACGCGAACGACGTGTACGAGGTGATCCGCGCCGGTGCGCGGCGCGTCACGGACGCGGGGCAAGAGGTCGCCCTGGCCGCCCGTGCGGACCTCGTCCCGGACCGGTCCGCGCTGGCCCGCACCGGTCTGCGTACCGCCTCCCCCGCCGCGACGGAGTGTCCCGAGACGGTGTCCTGCGAGTGGGTCCCGGCACCGTACGAGGAGTTCGGGGACGGCGACTACGGCAACCACGACCTGGGGAACCGGCCTGTCTCGCAGCCCGTCCGGTACATCGTCGTCCATGACACCGAGGGCGCCTGGGAGGGTGTTCTCGACATGGTGCAAGATCCCACCTATGTGTCGTGGAACTACAGTCTGCGCTCGACCGACGGTCACATCGCCCAGCATGTGAAGGCCAAGGACATCGCCTGGCACGCGGGCAACTGGTACGTCAACGCCGGGTCGATCGGACTGGAGCACGAGGGCTTCCTGGCGGAGCCCGACGCCTGGTACACCGAGGCGATGTACCGTTCCTCGGCCCGCCTGGTGCGGTATCTCGCCGAGAAGTACGACATCCCCCTGGACCGGCAGCACATCCTGGGCCACGACACCGTGCCCGGTCCGACCACGGAGGCCGTGTCCGGCATGCACACCGACCCCGGGCCCTACTGGGACTGGGCGCACTACTTCGCGCTGCTGGGCCGGCCCTTCGGGGCCACCGCCGGCGAGGACGGCGCACTGGTGACGATCCGTCCCGACTACGCCACTCACGGCCCGGTGTTCACGGGCTGCGGGAGCGCCGGCGAGCCGTGCGCGGCGCACGGGTCCAGCGCGGTGCGCCTGTACTCCGACCACGACGAGGAGTCTCCCCTGATCAGGGACGGCGGCCTGGGTTCGGCCCCGACGACCGGGGTGAACGACCTGTCCTCACGGGTGTCGACCGGCCAGCAGTACGCGGTCGCCGACCGGTGGGGCGACTGGACCGCCATCTGGTACCTGGGGCAGAAGGCCTGGTTCAGGAACCCTCGGGAGCGGCCCACCGCGGTGCCCGCCGCGGGCCGGGTCGTGACCCCGAGGAAGGGTCTGGACTCCGTGCCGGTGTACGGACGCGCCTACCCGGAGGAGGCCGCCTATCCGGCGGAGGTGCCCGTGCAGAAGGTGTCCCCGCTGCCGTACGGGCTGCCGAAGGGCCAGGAGTACGTCACCGCGGGCAAGGTGCCCGGCGAGTATCTGTACGCGGTGACCTTCGACGAGGCCTCGCACCGGGTGGTCAGGGGCGAGGACCTGTACTACCAGATCCAGTACGGCCACCGGATCGCCTTCGTACGGGCGGCGGACGTGACGGTGAAGTCCTCGTAGCCCCGCCCCGGTGCTGCCCCGCCCCGGGCCGGGGGCCGGGCAGGACCGGGGCGGAAACGAATCAGCCGGCCCGGGTCAGCCCTGCTGGAACAGTTCCGCGGGCAGCGGCTTGAGGAGGGTGTACAGGTCGTCGGTGATGGGACGGTCCCAGGCGGCGATGGTGACCAGGACGTTGTCGCTGCGGTCGAACTGCACGCAGGAGATCCGGCTCTCGGAGAGTTTCACGCGGCGCACGATCAGCAGGTTGTCGCCCTGCATCACGGGCACGTCCTCGGTGCCGACGACGGTCACCTCCTCGTCGTTCTCCAGCGCCAGCAGCAGCTGCGCCACCTCGAAGGGGACCTCGCCCTCGTCGACCTCACGGGCCGCGGAGCCCTCCGGCAGATTGCCGATGATCATGGCGGGGCCACGACCGCCGAACAGGTCGTAGCGCAGGAAGACGCCCTGGCAGGTGCCGTCGGGGGCGGGCAGCAGGCCGGCGCCCAGGTTTCCGGGCCAGTCACCCGGGTCCATGGCCAGTACGTCGAAGTCGGGCCCGGCGGGGGTGGCGCTGCGGCGGCGGAGGAACGACATGCCGCAATGGTACGTGCCCGCACCCGCCGACGGGCGGCCGGGCAACGCCCGCCGTTCCCCGGGGCGGGCATGCTCCGGGAGCTACTCCTCCGGGGGCGCCGGTGGGACGACCGCGACGGGGCCTGCCGCGTGCAGCAGGACGGCCTGGGTGACGGAGCCCATCATGCGGGCCGGTGCCAGCAAGCGTCGTCGGTGGCGCCCCACGACGACCAGCTCGGCGTTCTCGGAGGCCGCGACCAGGTGTCCGGCGGCATCACCGGGCAGTACCAGGATCTCGGCGACGACTCCGGGGTGCCGTTCGCGGTGCGGGGCGAGGCATCCGCGGGCGAGGGTCCGGGACTCGTGCTCGACGGCGCCCTGGTCGATCTGCGGCGCCGGCATCTCCCCGGGCAGCATCCAGGTCTGCGGGGGCCACGGGTAGGCGGCGACGATCCGGAGCCGGGCGTCGCGCAGGGCGGCCTCGTCGAAGGCGTGAGCGAGGGTGGCCTCGTCGGGGCTGTCGACGTTCAGTCCGACGACCACGAACGGGCCGTCCTTGTCGGTGCCGGCGGGCGTGTCGGTGCCGGTTTCGGGCCCCCGCCCGGGCCGGGGCACCACGACGACGGGGCATTCGGCGTCCCGGGCCGCGGCCAGGGAGTTGGAGCCGAGCAGTAGACTGGCGAACCCGCCGCGGCCCCGGGAGCCGAGCACCAGCAGCTGCGCGGTGGCGCCGAGTTCGGGGAGGAGGGCGCCGGGAGCCCCGTCCAGGGCGACGAAATCGACGGCGGGGAGCCCGGTCCGTCCCGCCAGCCGGACACGGGCCAGATCGAGGACCGGGTCCTCCTCGGGGGCGGGCGGTCCGGCGGCCAGCACCTCGGGCTGGCCCCAGGCGGCGTACTGACGGACGTGCACCACCCTCAGCGGGGCCGCACGCCGGCGCGCGGCGTCGACGGCCCACTCCAGGGCGCGCAGACTGTCGTCCGAACCGTCGACCGCCGCGACGACCGGCTGGGTGCTCATGGGGTTCCTCACTTCCGGACCACGACCCGCACGTTCCCGGGCCGGTCTGACTCAGGCCCGGTCCCGGAAGGGTACCCTTGGTCGTATGTCCGGAAGTGTCGGCGACCACACCCGGCGCCACGGTCGTTCCGCTCCGCGGCAGGGCATACGCGTCCTGCTCACGTCAGGTCGAACTCCCCCTCCCGGGCTCCCGACACGAATGCGCCCCACTCGGCCGGGGTGAAGATCAGGGAAGGACTCTGCGGGCGGCCACTGTTCCGCATGGCGATGAAGCCTTCCACGAAGGCGATCTGGACATCCCCCAGGCCTCGGCTGCCGGACTGCCACTGCGCGTTGCTGAGGTCCAGGTCGGGCTTGTCCCAACCGGTGAGCGGTCGCTGCTGGGTGGTGCTGTCGGCCACGTCCGTGCTCCTCCCGATTTCCGTCGTCCGCGGCCAGCCTAGCGATCGGTTCCGGCCCCCGACAGGTCACGTCGGCGTCCGTTTCCGGGGCGCGGCAGGCGGATGGATCCGGGCCGGTGGATCCACGCGGGTTCGATTGAACACGGGGTGACGTGCGAACGTACTGATGGCGGCAGGCCCGTCCACCGGGCCCGGTTTGCCATGCCACCGCAGTACCGCACGGAAGGACCCCGGGTGCAGCTCTTCACTCGCTCCCGTCAGCTGTCGGACACCACCGGGAGCGGAGCGGACCCGGACGACGGTCCCCCCGCCTCCGGCGAGACACCCGGGGAGACGCCGAAGGACACGGCACCCGCTCGGTGGGAGCGCCTGCGTCGGCGTCACCCGCGTGCGGCCCGCGGCATCACGGTCGGGACGACCGTGCTGGCCGGGGCGCTCCTGCTCTTCGCCCTCCTCGTGCCGAACCGCGTGGAGCGGCTCACGTTCGAGGCGTTCCTCCGTCTTCCAGCCGAGGGAATCCTGCTGGCGGCCCTGCTGCTCGCGCTGCCGCCGAAGCCCCGGCGGATCACCGCAGTGGTCTCGGGTGTCCTCCTCGGGCTGCTCACCGTCCTGAAGATGGTGGACATGGGCTTCTACCAGGTACTGGCCCGGCCGTTCGACCTGGTGCTCGACTGGATCCTGTTCGAGCACGCGGCGGAGTTCGTACGGGAGTCGTTCGGCCGGGGCGGGCAGATCCTCGCCGTGATCGGGCTGATCTTCCTGTTCGTCGCCCTGCTGGTGCTGATGACACTGGCAGCGGCGCGGATCACGAACCTGATGGTGCGTCACCGTCCCGCCGCCACCCGCACCACCCTGGTCCTCGGTGTCGCGTGGATCACCTGCGTCACTCTGGGCGTGCAGGTCACCGGCGTCCCGCTGGCCACCAGGGGCACCGCGGAGATGCTGGGCAACCGGGTGGAGCAGATGCGCGCGGGCATCGAGGACGGGCGGGTCTTCGGACAGCAGGCCGCGGCCGACGCCTTCGCCGACACTCCGCCCGACCATTTGTTCACGGGACTGCGCGGCAAGGACGTCCTGTTCACGTTCATCGAGAGCTACGGCCGGGTCGCGATCGACGACCCGGCGATGGCGGAGCCGATCGACGCGGTGCTGAAGGAGGGCACCAAAACCCTGGAGGCCGCCGGTTTCGAGTCGCGCAGCGGCTGGCTCGAGTCACCGGTGACGGGTGCGGGTAGCTGGCTCGCCCACTCCACCTTCCTGTCCGGTCTGTGGATCAAGAACCAGCAGCGCTACCGCAGCCTCACCACCAGCGACCGCATGACCCTCACCAACTACTTCCGCAAGGCCGGTGACTGGCGCACCGTCGGCATCGTGCCCGGGGTGCGGCGGGCCTGGCCGGAGGGCAAGTACTTCGGCCTGGACCACATCTATGACTCCGAGCAACTCGGCTACCGGGGGCCGTACTTCAGCTGGACGCCGGTGCCCGACCAGTTCAGCATGGAGGCCTTCGAGCGCCTGGAGCACGGCAGGAAGGACCGCGAGCCGATCATGGCGGAGATCATCCTCGCCTCCAGCCACAACCCGTGGTCCCCCAACGCCCGCATGATCGACTGGGACGACCTCGGCGACGGCTCCGTGTTCCACGAGATCAAGAAGGAGGGCACCGATCCCAAGGAGGTCTGGCAGGACCCGGAGAGGGTGCGCACCGAGTACCGCAAGTCCATCGAGTACTCGCTGCGGAGCCTGATCGGGTGGATGGAGCGGTACGGCGACGAGAACACGGTCCTGGTCTTCCTCGGCGACCACCAGCCGGTCCCGACCGTCACCGCCGGGAGCACCAGCAAGGACGTGCCGATCAGCATCGTCGCCAAGGACCCGGAGGTCCTGGACCGGGTAGCCGACTGGAACTGGACCGACGGCCTCAAACCCGCACCGACCGCACCCCGTTGGGGCATGGACACCTTCCGGGACCGCTTCATGACGGCGTACGGGCCCCAGGGCGGCAACGGCGCCGACGGCACCGCGCCGCGCCCCACCGGCTGAGCAGGCCTCCCCGGTCACGGCCCGCGCCCGCGCGGGCCGTGACCACGCTCATCCGGTGAAGCGGTGGCGCAGCTCCCGTTTGAGGATCTTCCCGCTGGCGTTGCGCGGCAGTTCGTCCACGAACAGGACCCTCTTCGGCGCCTTGAAGGACGAGAGCCGTTCGCGCGCGTGCGCGATCAGTTCCTCCTCCGTCGTCTCGTCACGCGCGACGACGACCGCCGTGACGGCCTCCACCCAGCGGTCGTCGGGGAGGCCGATCACGGCGGCCTCGGCGACCGCCTGGTGCGTGTACAGCGCGTCCTCGACCTGCCGTGAGGCGACCAGGACGCCACCGGAGTTGATGACGTCCTTCACCCGGTCGACGATCGTGAAGTAGCCGTGGGCGTCGCGCACCGCGAGGTCCCCGGAGTGGAACCAGCCGTCACGGAAGGCCTCGGCGGTCTCCTCGGGCTTGTCCCAGTACCCCTCGCACAGCTGCGGCGACCGGTAGACGATCTCACCGGGTGTCCCGTCGGGCACGTCCTTGCCGTCCTCGTCGACCACCCGCGCGTCCACGAACAGGACGGGCCGCCCGCAGGAGTCCATGCGTCCCTTGTGCTCGTCGGGGCCGAGGACGGTGGCCAGCGGGCCGATCTCGCTCTGCCCGAAGCAGTTGTAGACCGCCAGGTCCGGCAGCCGCCGCGTCAGCCGCTCCAGGACCGGCACCGGCATGACGGACGCCCCGTAGTACGCCTTGCGCAGTCCGCTCAGGTCGCGGGTGGCGAAGTCGGGGCGGTTGGACAGGGTGATCCAGACCGTGGGCGGGGCGAACAGGCTGTCCGCGCGGCCCGCCTCGATCAGGTCGAAGATCCGGTCGCCGTCGGGCGCGTCGAGGATGACACTGGTCGCGCCGACCGCGAGGTAGGGCAGCAGGAAGACGTGCATCTGCGCCGAGTGGTAGAGCGGGAGCGCGTGCACGGGGAGGTCGCCCGCGCCCAGGTCGAGGGCGGTGATGGCGCTCAGGTACTCGTGCACCAGGGCGCGGTGCGTCATCATCGCGCCCTTGGGCCGGGCGGTGGTGCCGGAGGTGTACAGCAGCTGCACCAGGTCCTCGGAGCGCGGCTCGGGGCCGTCGTACGCGGGTGCCCCGGCCAGCAGGTCGAGCAGCGAACCGTCGGCGTCGCGCAGGGGCAGCGCCCGTACCCCGTCCGGGAGCCGTCCGGCGAGGTCGGGGTCGGTGAGGACGAGTGTGCTGCCGGACTGGCCGATCAGGTAGGCGAGGTCGTCGCCGGTCAGGTTCTGGTTGACCGGTACGTGCACCAGGCCCGCGCGGGCGCAGGCGAGGAAGCCGATCAGATAGGCGTCGGAGTTGTGCCCGTAGGCGCCGACCCGGTCCCCGGGGGACAGCCCCTCCGCCAGCAGGACACTCGCCGCCGCCGAGACGGCGGTGTCGAGCGCGTCGTAGGTCCAGGTGCGGTCGCCGTACTCGAGGGCGGTACGCGCCGGAGTACGCCGGGCGCTGCGTCGCAGGAGTCCGTCGACCGTGCTTCCGTGTCCTGGCGTCATGACAGACGATCCTCGGTCGACCGGCCGGGGAGGTCAAGGACTTCGACTTTTCCCGCGACCGCGTACGCCCCATTGACACATCCCGCACCTGACAGGAAAGTTTCACCCCGCAAGGCGATCCCCGAAAGATTCTTTCAGGCCGCCCGCGGCCACGACACGGGAGGAACCCCCATGACGGACGCAGGGTCGAGCGGTCTCACCCGCCGGCAACTCGGCGGGCGCGCATTGGCCTTGGGCGGCGCACTGGCCTTCGCCTCCCTCCCGGCCGGCCCTGCGGCAGCGGCCTCGCCGTCGGCGGCGTCGGGCAGCGGGCGCCCGACCCTGCGGCACGGATCGGCCCGGCAGGCCGGCCTGCTCGCGGAGCATCTGGACCGCCTCGTCACCGACGCCGAGGCGTTCCTCGGCCCGTCCCCCGAACACCCCTGGTACGCGGGCGCCGTGCTGCTCGCCGGACGCGGCGGCACCGTCGCACTCCACCGGCCCGTCGGCATGGCCGTGCGCTACCAGGCGTACGACGAGAAGACCGACACCGGCGTCGAGTTCCCTGCGGACCGGCAGATCCCCATGGCCGAGGACACCGTCTTCGATCTGGCCTCGGTGTCGAAGCTGTTCACCTCCATCCTCGCCGTGCAGCAGATCGAACGGGGCACCCTGGAACTGGAGGCGACCGTCGCCTCCTACCTGCCGGACTTCGGCCGCGCCGGCAAGGCTGACGTGACGGTCCGCCAACTGCTCACACACACTTCGGGTTTCCGTCCCTGGATCCCGCTCTACAACGCGCCCACGTACGAGGAGCGCATCCGGCTCGTCCTCGACGAGGCGCCGGTCAGCCCTCCGGGCACGGCGTACGCGTACTCGGACCTGAACCTGATCTCGCTCCAGCTGGTGCTGGAGAAGGTCACGGGCCGCACCCTGGACGTCCTGCTCCGTGACGACATCACCGGCCCGCTGGGCATGCGACGCACCCGCTACAACCCGCCCGCCTCCTGGAAGCCGCGGATCGCCGCCACCGAGGACGCCCGCCTGCCCTGGTCCGGTCTCGACCGGGGGCTGGTGTGGGGCGAGGTGCACGACGAGAACGCCTACAGCCTGGGCGGGGTCGCGGGCCACGCGGGCGTGTTCTCGTGCGCCTGGGACCTGGCCGTGCTCGGGCGGACCCTGCTCAACGGCGGCCGCTACGGCCGGGCTCGCGTGCTGAGACCGAAGTCGGTGGACCTGATGTTCACCGACTTCAACACCGACTTCCCCGGAGACGAGCACGGCTTGGGCTTCGAGCTGTACCAGCACTGGTACATGGGTGCGATGGCCACCCCGCGCACGGCGGGCCACACCGGCTTCACCGGTACCGCGCTGGTGCTCGATCCGACCACCGACTCGTTCCTCGTCGTGCTCGGCAACTCGGTTCATCCCGTGCGTAGTTGGCGTTCGGGGTCGGCTCCCCGCGTGGCCGCCGCGAACCGGTTGGCCCGCGCGGTCCCGGTCCGCCCGGCGCAGGGACGCACGGCCTGGTTCTCCGGGATGGCGAGTTCGGCGACGGCGACCCTCACCCTGCCCGCGGTGGACACGTCGTCCGGCGGCGCGCAGCTGCGCTGCGCCCTGTGGTGGGACACCGAGCCGCACTCCGACGTCCTCACCCTGGAGGCCACGGCGGACGGCGGCGCGACCTGGCAGCCGGTGCCGTTCACCACGGAACGCCGGGGCGGGGAGCCGCAGCGGCATCCCTCGGGCACCGCCACCGGCTGGTCGGGCCGTGTCTGGCACGGACTCGCCGCCGGCCTGCCCGCCGCACGGAGCCTCACCCTGCGCTGGCGCTACGCGACGGACCGGCTGTACGTCGGGCGCGGTGCGTACGTCGACGGGATGCGCGTCGCGACCGGTGACGGCGTGCTGTTCGACGAGGCCCGCCCGTCGGACGCGGCACGCGTCCGGGCCGTGGGGTGGAACCGGTCGGCCGACTGACACCCGGCCGCCCTCCGCCGGCCCTCCCCCTCGGGCCCGTCCGTCAGCCCGCCTCCAGGACCGCCATGGCCGCGTTGTGCCCCGGCACCCCGCTCACCCCGCCGCCGCGCACCGCGCCCGCACCGCACAGCAGGACGTTGGCGTGCCGGGTCTCCACGCCCCACCGGCCGGTGCCGTCCTGGGCGTAGGGCCAGGACAGCGCGCGGTGGAAGATGTTCCCGCCGGGCAGCCCGAGGTCGCGGTCCAGGTCCAGCGGGGTCTTCGCCTCCAGACACGGACGCCCGTCCGCGTCGGTCGCCAGGCAGTCGGCGAGCGGTTCGGCCAGATGGGCGTCGAGCTGGGCGAGCGTCGACTTCAACAGCTCCTCCCGCACGGCGTTGTTGTCCCGGTTGTCCCGTTCGAACAGCCGGGCCGGGGTGTGCAGGCCGAAGAGGGTGAGCGTCTGGTAGCCCTGTGCGGCGAGGTCCGGGCCGAGGATCGTCGGGTCGGTGAGCGAGTGGCAGTAGATCTCGGAGGGTGGCGCGGCGGGCAGTTCACCGGCGGCGGCCTGCGCGTACGCGGCGGCCAGTTGCCCGTATCCCTCGGCGATGTGGAAGGTCCCGGCGAACGCCTCGCGCGGGTCGACGGAGCTGTCGCGCAGCCTGGGCAGCCGCTTGAGCAGCATGTTCACCTTGAGCTGGGCGCCCTCGGCCGGGGCGGGGGGTGTGTCGCCGGTCAGCGCCGCCAGCTCCCGCGGGGAGGCGTTCACCAGGACGTGCCGGGCGGCGGCGACGCCCTCGCCGTCGGCCGTACGGTGGGTGACCTCGGCCGTGCGTCCGTCCGTGTCGATCCGTACCACCTCGTGACCGGTGGCGATGACGGCGCCCGCCTCGCGCGCGGCGGCGGCCAGCGCGTCGGTGAGGGCGCCCATGCCGCCGACCGGCACGTCCCAGTCGCCGGTGCCGCCGCCGATGACGTGGTAGAGGAAGCAGCGGTTCTGCTGGAGCGTGGGGTCGTGGGCGTCGGCGAAGGTGCCGATGAGGGCGTCGGTGAGGACCACACCCCGCACGAGGTCGTCGGTGAAGCGCTCCTCGACGGCGACACCGATCGGTTCCTCGAACAGGGTCCGCCAGGCATCCTCGTCGTCGATCGCGTCACGCAGCTCCTCGCGGGTGGGCAGCGGCCCGGTGAGGGTGGGGAAGACCCGCTCGGCGACACGGCCGGTCATGCCGTAGAAACGCTGCCAGGCCCGGTACTCGCGGTCGGATCCGGTCAGGCGGGCGAACGCCTCGCGGGTGCGCCGCTCGCCGCCGCCGACGAGCAGCCCGGTGGGCCGTCCGTCGCGTTCGACCGGGGTGTAGGAGGAGATGGTGCGGGCCCGTACCCGGAAGTCGAGCCCCAGGTCCTGGACGATCTTCCGGGGCAGCAGGCTGACCAGGTACGAGTACCGGGACAGCCGTGCGTCGACACCGGCGAACGGCCGGGTGGACACCGCCGCCCCGCCCGTACGGTCCAGCCGCTCCAGCACCAGGACGGAGCGCCCCGCCCGGGCCAGGTAGGCGGCGGCGACGAGACCGTTGTGGCCTCCGCCGACGATGACGACGTCGTACGTCCGGGTTCCCTCGTCTGCGCTCATCGGGACTCCTTCGTGGATACCCCGGCCTTCAGGCCGGGGTGGGGGCACCCCCTGCGGGGGATAAACGGACACCTGCGGAGCCGGGCAGGAAAGGCCGGATCGCCGCCGGGACGATTCGTCGTCCGCCGATCACCGGCCGACACCCTTGACTCACACGGGAGCTGATAGAATGTGAGCCATGGCGCGGCAGGTCAAGCGGGCGTTCAAGTACCGCTTCTACCCCACGGACGAGCAGACGGCTGAGCTGTCGCGCACGTTCGGCTGCGTCCGCCTCGTGTACAACAAGGCGCTGGAGGAGCGCACCCAGGCCTGGTACGGCGAGCAGCGTCGGATCTCCTACGTGCAGTCGTCCGCCGCGCTGACGGAGTGGAAGAAGACCGGAGAACTCGCCTTCCTGGCTGAGGTGTCCTCCGTCCCGCTCCAGCAGGCGCTCCGCCACCTTCAGACGGCGTTCGCGAACTTCTTCGCCAAGCGGGCCAAGTACCCGCGCTACAAGAGCCGGAAGAAGTCCCGCGCGTCGGCCGAGTACACCCGCAGCGCCTTTGCATGGCGCGACGGGAAGCTGACACTGGCCAAGATGACGGAGCCCCTGGACATCCGCTGGTCGCGCCCCCTCCCACAGGGGGCGGAGCCCACGACGGTGACCGTCTCCCGCGACAGCGCGGGCCGCTGGTTCGTCTCGATGCTCGTCGAGGACACCATCGCCCCGGCCCCCGCCACGGACGCGGCGGTCGGTCTGGATGCCGGGATCACCTCCCTGGTGACCCTGTCCACCGGGGAGAAGATCGCCAACCCCCGGCACGAGCGCCGCGACCGCGCCCGGCTGGCCAAGGCGCAGCGGGAGCTGTCCCGGAAGGCGAAGGGCTCGGCCAACCGGGCCAAGGCCCGGCGGAAGGTGGCCCGCGTGCACGCGCGGATCGCCGACCGGCGCCGGGACTTCCTGCACAAGCTGTCGACTCGTCTCGTCCGTGAGAACCAAACGGTCGTGATCGAGGACCTCACGGTCCGCAACCTGATGAAGAACGGCAGGCTCGCGCGCGCCATCTCGGACGCCGCCTGGACGGACCTGCGCATGATGCTGGAATACAAGTGCGCCTGGTACGGGCGCGAACTCGTCATGGTCGACCGCTGGTTCCCCAGCTCGAAGCTGTGCGGGGCCTGCGGCACGGTCCGCGAGAAGCTGCCGCTGAACGTCCGCGAGTGGACGTGCGGCTGCGGCACCGTGCATGACCGCGATGTGAACGCGGCACGCAACATTCTGGCCGCCGGGCTGGCGGCGTCTGCCTGTGGAGACGGTGTAAGACCTCAACGGGAGTCCTCCCGGACGGGGCGGTCGTCGGTGAAGCAGGAACCCCGGCGGGCGACCGCTGGAACCCCCCACCGCTAGGCGGGGGGAGGAAGTCAAGTGGTTCTTCGTAGCACGTGCGGATCCGCGCCGACCAGGCAGCGGGCCCCCTCGGCCACGGCGTCGCGCCGCCCCGCCGTGCCGTCAGGCTCCGCCCGCGGCCCGCTGCCGTCGCGGTCCCGTCGCCTCGCGGTGCGACGCGGCGGCCGCGGCGCCGTGGCCCAGCTGCTCCAGACAGCGGGCCTCGTCGTCGCGGGCGGTGAGGGTGCCGGGGTGGTCCGCGCCGAGGACGCGTTCCCGGCCGGCGGCCACCTTGCGGTACTCGGTGAGTGCTTCCGCCCAGCGGCCCAGCCAGCCCAGACCGACGGCGACCTCGCGACGGCTGACCAGGGTGTCCGGATGGTCGGCGCCGAGCACCCCCTCACGCAGGGCGCACACCGCGCGGGACTCGGCGAGGGCCTCCGCCCAGCGGCCGAGCCGGCCGAGGTTGACGCCCAGACCGTGCCGGGCGCGCAGGGTCTCGGGATGGGCGGGGCCCTGGACCCGGGTGCGGTCCTCGACCAGGCCGCGGTAGAGGTCGAGGGCCTGCGCGGTGTGTCCGAGCCGGCCCAGGCCGATGCCGGTCTCGTAGCGGGCGGCGAGCGTGTCGGGGTGGTCCGGGCCGAGGACCCGCGCGCGGGCCCCGGCGACCTCGCGGTAGGCCTCCAGGGCCTCCGCCCACCGGCCCAACTGACCGAGGGTGTAGGCGACTTCGTAGCGGGTGACCAGGGTGTCCGGATGGTCGGGGCCGAGCACCCGGGCGCGGGCGGCGGCCACCTCGCACGCCATGCTGTACGAGTCCTCCAGTCGGCCGAGCCTGGAGAGGTTGAAGGCGAGGTTGTGCCGGCAGCGCAGGGTGTCTGGGTGCTCGGCCCCCATGGTGCGCTCGCGGGCCGAGAGCACCGACAGATAGACCTGGTGGGCGTCGAAGGGCCGGCCCAACTGGGCCATGACGTACGCCATTTCCTGACGGGTGGCCAGGGTGTCGGGGTGGTCGGACCCGAGCGCGCGGATACGGGCCTCGGCCACGTGCTTGTACGCGCGCAGCGCGTCGGCGGCGCGGCCGGTGCGGCTGAGGGTGAAGGCGACCTCGTAGCGGCTGGCGAGGGTGTCGGGGTGGTCCGGGCCGAGGAGGTGTTCGCGCTCCGCGGCGACCGCGCGGTGCACCTCCCCCGCCTCCGTCCAGCGGCCGAGGCGGCCCAGGCTCAGGCCCGCGTTGTGCCGTCCGGCCAGGGCGGTCAGGGCCTCCGGCGACGGGGCGGGCCACTCCTCCTGCGGGAGCGGCTCGGCACGGCCGGTCACGGGGCGGGCGATCCACTCGCCGGACAGTCCGGCCGCCGGGCCCGGGGGCGTGGTGCGCGCTCCGGCGACGACCGCCTTGCGGCCGCCGGTCATGCCGCGGGTCCAGGACGGCAGCCGTGGCGCACCCCGCACCGGCTCGGGCGCGGGGGCCGGCGGCGGTGGCAGGGCCACCCGTTCGCCCGCATCGGGCGGGCCCGCGGGCTCCGGCCAGACCGTCACCGCGGCCGGCACCGGCAGCCGCGTCGGCGCGGCCCGCAGTGCGCCGACCCGGCGGGCCAGTTCGCGTGCGCTGTCGGGGCGTCGGCCCGGTTCCTTGGCCAGCAGGTCGAGGATGATCCGCTCCAGCCGCTCGGGCAGTTCGGCGCGGTGGCCGCGCGGCGGCCGGGGCGGGGTGTCACGGTGGCCGACGAGGATCGCCCACGCGTCGTCGAGGTCGAACGGGGGCACCCCGGTGGCGATCTCGTAGAGCACGCAGCCGAAGGAGTACAGGTCGCTGCGCCGGTCGACCTCGGCGCCGCTGATCTGCTCCGGCGACATGTAGTGCGGCGTGCCCATCGCGACACCGGTGCCGGTCAGCCGGGACGTGAATCCGATGTCGTGGCCGAGGCGGGCTATGCCGAAGTCGCAGATCTTCACGGTGCCGTCGGCGATCCGCACGATGTTGGCGGGCTTCAGGTCCCGGTGCACGATGCCCTGGTCATGGGTGTAGGCGAGGGCGGCGGCGACCTGCTCGGCGATCTCCACGACCTCGTCGACCGGCAGCGGATGCTGCTTGTTGTCCTCCAGGAGCCTGCTGAGGTCACGTCCCTGCAGCAGCTCCATCACCAGATACAGCACTCCGTCGGACTCGCCGAAGTCGTGCACGACGGTGATCCCGCGATGCTGCAGGGACGCCGCCACCCGGGCCTCCCGCCGGAACCGCTCACGCAGTACCCGGCTGAAGGCGTGGTCGTGGTGGGCGTTCAGTGGTTTGAGGCACTTCACGGCGACCTGTCTGCCGAGTGACTCGTCGCGTGCCCGCCACACCTCCCCCATGCCGCCCCGCCCGATCGGATCGAGCAGCCGGTACCGGCCGTGGATCAGCCTGCTGTCCCCCATCTCCCGCCCCCGTCGATGTCCAACGCGCCCTCCCCTGGCCCGTCCAGTATGGCGATGTCTCGCCCGATTTTGTACGGTGCCCACCCATCGCGACGCGCCCCTGCTCCGGGGCGCCCGGTGCGGCGGCGGTCCCGGCGTCCCGCATTCCCGGGAAGCGGGAGCCCGGCGACCACAGCGGCCACCGGGCTCCCAGCCCTGTCCACATACGCCCCGGCCCACCTTTCACGCGTCCGAGGGCGTCCTCGCCGTACCGTCGGTGCGCACCGGCACCCTGCCCAGGTCGCCGACCGGGGCGGCAGCCGTGGCCGCACGGGGTGGATAATCCGGCCCACGTCCACCACCCCACCGTCGGCGACCTCCATCCCGCTGGTGACCACGCCGATGATGACAAGGTCTGCGCCCGGTGGAGCACGCCCCTCGACGAAGAGCACGCTCCGTCGGGGGGGACACCTCTTGAAGAGCGCTCCCGCCGTCAGTTCAGCGTGATGAGGAAGTCCGTGCAGGCGCGTGCGCAGGCCCGGCACGCCTCGGCCGTGCGCTCCGCGCCGGGGTGCCCGTCGAAGACGTGCGCGCCCTCCAGGCACACCTGCCGGCACCACTCCACCTGGAGCCGGATGGTCGTTTCGTCCACCTGGCCGTCCTCGGACAGCACACGGCACGTCGCGTCGCACACCTCCGCGCACATGATGCCCCTGCGCCGCACGCGTTCCTGGTCCCTGCCGCCGTCCGGGTCCACCAGGCTCGCCCGCACCGCGCAGGCCCGCGCGCACTCCGTGCACGCCTGCGCACAGGCGAAACGGTCCTCGAGAAACCGGAACAGCTCCTGCTGCGATGTCGTCGTCACGCCGCGCGGGTAGCCCCGGCCGCGGGCGGTCAAACCCGCCGCACTCCGGGGTTCGCCGTCCGTCCCTCACGGCCGGTTCCCCACGGGGTGTCCCGTGATCCGTCCGAGGGGTTCGGCGGGCAAGTCCGGGGCACTCGGGAACCATGCTGAGTACTGCGGTGAACACCCTGATGCACACCTCCCGGACCGAGTCGGCCGACCTCGCCGCGAGCCGCGGCACCATCGGCGTCGGACTGATCGTGGTGGCCGTGCTGGTCGTGGGCCTGCTGATCGGCCTGTTCACGGTCGGCAGTCGCCGGGTCAGGCGCGGGGACTCGCCCAGGCCGCGCCCCGATGAGCAGCCCCGGATGCCCGAGGGTGGCCCGGTGCGTGAGACCCGTGAACGCCGGGAGCCCGACGAGATGCCCCGGAGCGATCACCGCCTGCTGCCGCACGACCTGCACGGCGGCGGCTCCGGCAGCCGCACCGGTGTCTCCCAGGACCGGCCCCGCTGGGAGGAGGGCGGCAGCGGCGGGTTCGGCAGCGGCGGGCCGGGCCGCCACTGACGGCTCAGGTGCCGAGCCAGGCGAGGGCGGCCACGGTCAGTGCGCGGACGCCGGTGTCCAGGGTGGGCTGGACGAGGGGGGCGAAGGCGGGGCTGTGGTTGACGGGGATGTCCTGGTCGAGGGTGCCCTTGCGGGCGGCCTCGGCGTAGCGGGCGGGGTCGACGCATCCGATGCCCCAGTAGGTGAACGGCACACCGAACGCCCCGGGGATCTCGCTCATGTCCTCGCTCGCGGTCTGCAGGTCGATGGTGTGCGCGTCGTCCCCGAAGTGCGCGGTGAACGCCTCGGCGACCCGACGGGTCGCCGCCTCGTCGTTGACGGTGGGCGGGAAGGAGGTGGTCCGCTCGATCTCGGGCTCCCCTGGCGAGCGGGACGCCTCACACTCGGCACGGACGATCCGGGTGATCGCGTCCAGGACGTGGCTGCGTGTGGCGTCGTCGTAGGTGCGCACGTTGAGTTCGATGACGGCGCTGTCGGGAATGACGTTGGGGCCGGTACCCGCGTGGATGCTGCCGACCGTCACCACGGCCGGGGTCGTGGCGGCCAGTTCCCGGGAGACGACGGTCTGCAGACGTACGACGATCATCGCGGCCATCACGACGGGGTCCACCGCGGCCTGGGGCATGGAACCGTGCGCTCCCCGTCCGTGAACGGTGATGCGCAGGCTGTCGGCCGCCGACAGGAACGGCCCGGGGCGGGTGCCGACGTATCCGGCCGGATAGGGCAGCACGTGCTGGGCCAGCACCACGTCGGGCCGGGGCGACCTGGCTGTCAGCCCGTCGGCGATCATGGCATCGGCTCCGTCGCCGTTCTCCTCCGAGGGCTGGAAGAGCGCCACGAAGGTGCCCCGCCAGTCATCGCGGTTCTCGGCCAGCAGCCGCGCGCAGCCCAGCAGGCAGGTCACGTGCATGTCGTGTCCGCAGGCGTGCATGACGGGCTGCTCGGTGCCGTCCGGGGCGGTCACGGTCGCGGTGGAGGCGTAGGGCAGGCCGGTCTGTTCGCGCACCGGGAGGGCGTCCATGTCGGCACGCGCCATGACGGTCGGGCCGTCCCCGTTCTCCAGGACCCCGATCACCCCGGTTCCGCCGACACCGTCGGTGACCTCGTAGCCGAACGAACGCAGGGCTTCGGACACCTTTCCTGCAGTGCGGTGCTCCCGCAGTCCGAGCTCGGGGTGCCGGTGCAGGTCCTGGTAGACCTCCTCGAGGTGGGCGCGGATGCCGTCGAGGCCGGCCGGCACGACGGGGGCGCGGTCGCTCATGGGTGACTCCTTGGCACGGGTGGCACTGCTGTCACCGGTGACCGCCCGGGACCCGGCCACCGCGAGGCGGGCGCGGCGCACGGTCGGCTCCGGGCCCCCTCCATCATCTGCTCTTCCCCCACGGACGATTCGACCACACGGGGGCGAGTTGCGCGGGGCGGAAGCACGCCTCCGGAACGGCGACGGCCATCGCGCCGGATCTGGCGGGTGCGGCGGGTCAGGCGTTCTGACGGCCTCTGGTCCGGCAGGCGGCACGGACCACCGGTACCGCCGACGGCGACCGGCCGGCCCCCGGCGGGGGCCGGCCGTGAGTCCTGTGCGCACGGTGGGTTCGCGGGTCGGCGCGATAACGCCGACGCTCATGCGGATCTCCTACAGGTGGGGCCCCGCGGGGCCGGCCGGCCCCGCGACGTTGAGCACGGCGGTCACGTCCATGCCGTTGCCGGCGCCGGGCGCCGCCACCGGAGCCTCCGGCCGCACCCCGATACCGAGCTTCTCCAGGATCTTCTTCTCGATCTCGTCGGCGAGGTCGGGGTTGTCCTTGAGGAAGGTGCGGGCGTTCTCCTTGCCCTGGCCGAGCTGGTCGCCCTCGTAGGTGTACCAGGCACCGGCCTTGCGGACGAAGCCGTGCGCCATCCCCATGTCGATCAGCCCGCCCTCGCGGCTGATGCCCTGGCCGTAGAGGATGTCGAACTCGGCCTGCTTGAAGGGCGGCGCCACCTTGTTCTTGGCGACCTTGACGCGGGTGCGGTTGCCGACCGCCTCGGTGCCGCTCTTGAGGGTCTCGATCCGGCGGATGTCGAGGCGCACCGAGGCGTAGAACTTCAGCGCCCGGCCACCGGTGGTGGTCTCCGGGGAGCCGAACATCACGCCGATCTTCTCGCGCAGCTGGTTGATGAAGATCATCGTGGTCCTCGACTGGCTGAGCGCGCCGGCGATCTTCCGCAGCGCCTGGCTCATCAGCCGGGCCTGCAGACCCACGTGGGAGTCACCCATCTCGCCCTCGATCTCCGCCCTCGGCACCAGCGCGGCGACGGAGTCGATGACGATGAGGTCGACGGCCCCGGAGCGGACCAGCGTGTCGGCGATCTCCAGCGCCTGCTCGCCGGTGTCGGGCTGGCAGACGATGAGGTTGTCCGTCTCGACGCCGAGCTTCTTCGCGTAGTCGATGTCGAGTCCGTACTCGGCGTCGACGAACACCGCGGTCCCGCCGACCCGCTGCACGTTGGCTATGGCGTGCAGCGCGATGGTGGTTTTCCCGCTCATCTCCGGGCCGTAGATCTCCACGACCCGCCCGCGCGGTAGGCCGCCCGTGCCGAGGGCCACGTCGAGGGCGAGGGAGCCGGTCGGGATGACCTCGATGGGGGCCCAGGGGTCGTCGCCGAGGCGCATGACCGAGCCCTGGCCAAACCGCTTCTCGATCTGGGCGAGGGCGATCTCGAGCGCCTGCTCGCGGTCCTGTTCTTTCATGGTCGCCACCCTGGGGTCCTGTGCGCCTCCCCTGCACACGTATCGGGTACTCGTTCGGTCACGGCAGTTCTCGGTCCACTTCTTCAGGGCCCCGCCCGGCACCGACGATCTGCCCCCGCGTCGGCGGGGAGGACGGGACGGCAGCGATCCGCGAGGCTCCGCGACAGGCCGTCTCGCTCACGCTGTCCGGCCAGGCCTCGGGGGCGGTCTCCCTGTCTTCGGGATGGCAGTCGGTGCAGGTCAGGCCGATGGCGGCTGCCGGGGTCCAGCTCTCGAGCCGCGCCTGGCCGCTTGGCGGGAGGTCCTTCATGACGATCACCCGGCACTGCTTCGACCGGGTCAGAAAGGGAACGTGGGGCTGTTGTGGTCGCGGGAGGCGCTTTCGTCCTCGTCGGAGGCTCCCGACGCGTCGTTCGGCGCGGACGGGGCGGTGTCGAAGAGGGTGCCGCCGGGCACGCCCACACGCGGAATCCTGCTGACCGTCGCGGCGGCGTAGCGCAGGGAGGGTCCGATCTCCAAGGCCTCCAGTTCGATGACGGTCCGCTTCTCGCCCTCCCTGGTCTCGTACGTCCGCTGGTGCAGCCGCCCCTGGACGATGACGCGGGTGCCGCGCGCCAGGGACTGGGCGACGTGTTCCGCCGTCTGCCGCCAGGCCGAGCAGCGCAGGAACAGCGTGTCGGCGTCCCTCCACTCGTTGCTCTGCCGGTCGAAGGTGCGGGGCGTGGAGGCGACGGTGAAGTGTGCGACCGCGTCGCCGGACGGGGTGTTGCGGATTTCGGGGTCGTCGGTCAGGTTGCCGACGACGGTGACGACGGTCTCGCCGACCATGAGAGGTACTCCTAACGCACGAACGGGCGGGGGAAGTTGACGACCCGCCGACAGCGCTGCCGTTCCGGGGTGTCCCCGGGCTCACTGCCCGGCTCCTTTTCGCCTTGTTCCTCTCGCTCTCCTCGCTCTTCTCGCTCTTCTTGCCCTTCTTGTTCTTCTCGTTCGACAGGCCCCGCCGCGATGAGTCTCGAAGCGTGGGCCGGAGCGTTCTTCAACGGAATGCCGAGCCGGGGGACGGTACAGGGACGGCCGGCGGCAGCCCGGCACCAGGGGCAGGGCACCCGGAGGGCGTGGACGCGGAGGTCGCTCCTCGATCGGCCGACGGGGGTGTGCGGCGGCTGGGCCGGGACGGCGGGTGCCCGCTTGACGCGCTGTCCCGAGGCGATCGCGGTCACGATCGCGAGGAGTTCCGCACGATAGCGGTGCGGGTCGTCCGGGTCGCTGTCCGGGAGCGGCAACGGGTCGCGGGCGAGCCGCTCCTCCCGGATCGCGTGCACCTCGGCGCGGATGTCGGCGGCGTAGATGTGGGACTGTCTGCGGCCCAGCCGGATCACGGCTTCCCGCGTGTCGGCGATGTCCAGGTCGGCGAGCAGGAGGTGCCAGGCGTCCGTCGCGGTCTCCTCCAGATGCATCGACGGGCACATCGCCGCGACCAGGGCGGCGAGCTCCGCGGTCTCAGTCGGCGTCATTCGTTCCTCCCTTCCGCGGGGGCGCGTCCCGGGTGACGCCGGTGCCCCGCTTCCCGCCCCGTCCGCCGACTGCCGGTACAGGTACAGGACGGTCCCGCAGGCGCAGCGCAGCCGCCCGTCGTTCCCGAGGCTCCAGCGGCCGCAACCGAGGTGACCGGCTTGTGAGATCAGGAACCACAGGGTGGCGGGCAAGTCCCTGTCGGAGTACGTCGTGGCGGTGGTCATCACGTCTCGCCACCGCCGAGGGCGAGCAGCCGGCGCAGGTCGATCTCGCCGGTGTGCCAGGCCCGGGCGACCCGTTCCGCTCCGCCGGGTACGGGCCGCAGGCTGAACGAACGCGGTTCGGAGGGCGGCGCCACCGCCAGTCCCGGGATCACCTCGCCGGTGTGCGGGTCGACGACGGGGTCGAAGCAGGCGAGCCGGCCGAAGAACTCCCGCTTCCAGGCGGGGCGCACCCGGACCAGGGTCTCCACCTCGCCGGAGTGGTTCGCGGCCACCCAGGCGGTGAAGGCGTCCTCGTCGGCGACCACGACCGCCGGCTGGGGATCGATGAGCGTGAGGGTGGCGATCGGGATGTCGTCCGGCAGGGTCACCCGCATCGACTTGAGGGCGAGCTCGGCACGAGCCGCACGCAGCCCGTCGAGGACCGCTCGGCGCTCGGCCCGGTACTCGGCCTCCACCGCGTCGCGCAGCACCCTGAGCACGACGACCCGGGTGGCGCGGTCCCGGAGGTTCACGCTGCCTCACCCTTCCGCTCGGTCTGCCCGGTCGGCCCGGTCGGCCCGGCCTGCTTTCCGGCCTCTTTCTTCGCCTCGGTGCCACGGTGCACGATGAGCTCGCCCAGCGTGGTCGATCCCCCGGCGGGGTCCAGGACGGCGGCGGCGAGCAGGTTGTGCCGGCGCACCTCCTCGTAGAGGCCGCGGAGCTCCTCGTAGGTGGTGTGCGGGGCGGTGGCGGTCGTGAGGTAGTCGGACGCACTCGGGGTGGGCTTGCCTGCGTTGAGCCAATCCAGGACGGCCTCGGCGAACGCCGCATCCGGCTTGCGGACGACGAGCCCGGCGAGGGGCTTCGCCCGGGACTTGGAGATCACCAGGGTGTTCTCGTGGTCGAGGTCGCCGACGATGTCGAACTCGTACTCGATGCCCTCCCGCTGCTCGGGCTTGAGCCCGACCTTGCGCGGCACCTTGCGCCCGCGCTCGTCCGCCTCCACGACGTACTCGGTCTTGGTGCGCATGGTGGCGATGAGATGGCCGGGGTAGGCGAGCAGGGCGTCGATCATCGCCCGCTCCAGGGGGCGGGCCTCCCTCCAGCCGGCGAAGGTGTTGCCTCCCGCAACGCGCTTGGCGGCGTTGTCGACCTGCTCCAGCATCCCGCCCGAGCCGGACCAGAAGTGCGTGAGCGAGTCGACGATCACGACGTCGTAGCCCTCGTGGGCGGCCACCGCGAGCGCCTCGACGAGCGCGGGGGGCTCGAACGTCGCGAGCGGGAGGGTGTCGAAAGCGAACTCGTCGGCGTACTTGGAAGCGCTGCCGCGCTCGGTGTCGATCAGGGCGATCCGGTCGCCGATCGCGGTGCCGATGACGAGCGCGCTGTAGGTCTTGCCCGACCCGGTGGGCCCGGTGAGCGCGATGCGGGCCTTGGCCTGCTCCTTGGTTGCGGGGGTGAAGGTGAAGCTGTTCACGCCGTTCTCCTCTGGCGCATCCGACGGCGGTTCGGGGTGGGCTTGGGGAGGGACGGGACACGGTCCTCACCCGGCAAGACGTGCACCCACACGGCCGATGCCTCAGTTCGAATACTTGTTCGAAACCGACTGGAGTCCCACGCTAGGCGCGAGAAGGGGAGGAAATCAACACTTTGCCCATAAAAAATAGCCAATGACTCAGATGCCCGTTTCAAGTCCCGGCGTGAGTGTGCCTGAGCCAGTGCCGTGGCCGGACCGCTCCAGGTGAAGCCGAAGAGTGCGCGGGCGAACAACCCGGGGCGCTCCGCCCGGCCGGCCCTGTGCGGACCGGTCGATCCAGGACCGGTTCGCCCGGCCGGGGTCGAGCTCCGGCTCGATGAGCCGCTGCTTCAGCGTGGATCTTCCCGCCCGTCGGCGGGGCCGTCTTGCCGCGGCGGCACGAGGCCGAAGTGCTCCCACGCGGCGGGCGTGGCGATCCGGCCCCGCAGGGTGCGGGCCAGCAGGCCCTCCCTCACCAGGAACGGCTCGGCCACCTCCGCGACGGTCTCCCGCTCCTCCCCCACCGCGACCGCGAGCGTGGACAGGCCGACCGGTCCGCCGCCGAACAGCTTGAGCAGCGCGCCGAGCACCGCCCGGTCGAGCCGGTCCAGACCGCGGCCGTCGACCTCGTAGACCGCCAGGGCCGCGGAGGCGATCTCGCGGGTGACCACGCCGTCGGCCCTGACCTGGGCGTAGTCCCGGACCCGGCGCAGGAGGCGGTTGGCGATGCGGGGCGTGCCACGGGAACGGCCGGCGATCTCCGCGGCGCCCGCGGGCGTTGTCTCCACCTCCAGCAGCCGGGCGGAACGGTGGATGACCCGCTCCAGCTCGGTGGGCTCGTAGAACTCCATGCGCGCGGTGAAGCCGAAGCGGTCGCGCAGCGGGGGCGGCAGCAGACCCGCCCGCACGGTGGCGCCGACCAGGGTGAACGGGGGCAGCTCGAGGGGGATGGCGGTCGCACCCAGGCCCTTGCCGACGATGACGTCGACGCGGAAGTCCTCCATCGCCATGTACAGCATCTCCTCGGCGGGCCGGGACATCCGGTGGATCTCGTCGAGGAAGAGCACCTCGCCCTCCTGGAGGGAGGACAGGATCGCCGCGAGGTCGCCGGCGTGCTGGACGGCGGGCCCGGAGGTGATGCGGATGGGGGCGCCCATCTCGGCCGCGATGATCATGGAGAGGGTGGTCTTGCCGAGGCCGGGGGCACCGGAGAGCAGCACGTGGTCGGCGGTGGCGCCCCGCGCGCGGGCGGCGCGCAGCACCAGGTCGAGCTGTTCGCGGACCTTCTCCTGGCCGATGAACTCGTCCAGGTCCTTGGGCCGCAGGGCGGCCTCGACGGCCTGGTCCTCCCCGTCGGCGACAGATCCCACCAACCGCTCCGCGGCGGGGCTGACGAGCCGTCCGATGAGGGCGGCGGTTTCGGCTTCGTCCCGGGTCATGCGGTCCACTCCTCTCAGCGGGCGCGGTTCAGGGTGCGCAGGGCGGCGCGCAGCAGCTGCGACACCTTCGGGGCGGCACCGTCGGCCGCGGCGGCCTCGGCGGTGGGGGTGACGGCCGCGATCGCCTCCTCGGCCTCGTGCGCGGAGTACCCGAGGCCGACGAGCGCCGCGCGCAGTTGGTCGCTCCAGGGCGCGGGAGCGACGGCGCCGGCCGGGTGGCCGGCCTCGGCGGTCCCGGCCGGCTCGCCGAGCCGGCCGGCGAGTTCCAGGAACAGCTTCTGGGCGCCCTTCTTGCCGATGCCGGGCACGGCGGTGAGCGCCTTCTCGTCGGCGGTCGCGACGGCCCGCCGCAGCGCGTCCGGGGTGTGCACGGCGAGCATGGCCTGGGCCAGGCGCGGACCCACGCCGCTGGCGGTCTGCAGCAACTCGAAGACCTGCCGCTCGTCGTCGTCCGCGAAGCCGTAGAGGGTGAGCGAGTCCTCGCGCACCACCAGGGACGTCGCGAGCCTGACCTGCCGGCCGATACGCAGCCCGGACAGGGTGTCGGGCGTGCACTGGACGGCCACGCCGACGCCGCCGACCTCGACGACCGCGGCGTCGGGGGCGAGCGCGGCGACCGTGCCGCTGACGAAGGCGATCATCGGATCGTGTCCTTCCGAAGTCGTGCGGGAGCGGGGCGGGCCGCGGCGTGCGCCCGCTGCAGGCGGTTCAGCGCCGGGGTGCGGCAGATGTGGCAGACGGCGAGCGCCAGGGCGTCGGCGGCGTCGGCCGACTCGGGCGGGGCGTCGAGCCGCAGCAGCCGGGTGACCATGGCGCCGACCTGAGCCTTGCCGACACCTCCGCTGCCGGTGACGGCGGCCTTCACCTCGCTGGGGGTGTGCCAGGTGACGGGCAGGCCGCGCCGGGCCGCGCACAGGATCGCCACCGCGCTCGCCTGCGCGGTGCCCATCACGGTGCGCACGTTGTACCGGCTGAACACCCGCTCCACGGCCACGACTCCGGGGTGGTAGTCGTCCAGCCATCGCTCGATGCCGCGCTCGACGAGGAGGAGGCGGTGGCCGAGGTCCGCGTCCGCCGGGGTGCGGAGGACGCCGGCGGCCGTCACCGTGAGCGGTCGTCCGGGGGTTCCGTCGACCACCCCGAGGCCGCACCGGGTCAGTCCGGGGTCCACGCCGAGCACCCGCACGGCACCCTCCCCGACGGGCGAAGTCTTCATGATCGAGCCAAGCCTGCGCATTGGGTCGTGGTGGCACTGGTCGGGCGGCGAGCCCTCCCTGCGGACGCGGGGCGGGCCCTCCGGGCGCATCGGGCTTCGCAGGCGGACTCCGCCTGCGAAGCCCGATGCGGACATGGGGGATCTTCCATGGGCTCCGGCCGGCGACGCACAGATTTGCGCATATGTCCGGCTTGGCCCGAACTTCATGGTAACTCGAACTGGTGTGCGATGAAAGGTCGTGGCCGCCAGGAGCCGCAAGACGACCGTGCGTCGCCCCTCCTACCGCTGCACCGACTGCGGCCGGCACCCCGAACCCACCGGGCTCACTGGTCCGGTGGGCTCGGGAAGGACCCGGCGTAGGGTCGGAACATGCCTCCGTCCGAGAGTTCCGCCGCATCGGACGCGGCCCCGCCCCCGACACCTCGGCCTGCCCCGAGGAGGCCGTCGTCGCTGTCGCCGTCGCGTGCGGACGACTTCATGACCTGTCCGCTGCGCTACCGGCTGCGGGTGATCGACAAGCTGCCGGAGCCACCGAGCAAAGCGGCGGCCCGGGGCGCCGTGGTGCACGCGGTACTGGAGCGGCTCTTCGACGTGCCGGCCGGGCAGCGCACTCCGGGCCGTGCCCGCGCGTTGCTGCGCCCGGAGTGGGAGCGGCTGCTGGGCAGGCGGCCCGAGCTGGTCGACCTCTTCCCGAAGGACACGGACGGCGCGTCGCTGGCCGCCTGGCTGGCCGAGGCGGAACAGCTGCTCGACCAGTACTTCCGGATGGAGGACCCGAACCGATTGGAGCCCGCCGGGCGCGAGCTGTACGTGGAGACGGTGCTGGAGTCGGGGCTCAAGCTGCGCGGGATCATCGACCGGGTGGACGTCGCTCCGACCGGCGAGGTCCGTGTGGTGGACTACAAGACCGGCAGGGCGCCCCCGCCGGACTTCGAGTACCGGGCCATGTTCCAGATGAAGTTCTACGCCCTGGTGCTGTGGAGGCGGCGCGGGGTGGTCCCGCGCCGCCTGCAACTGGTCTACCTGGGCAGCGGCGACGTGGTGACGTACGACCCGGACGAGGCGGACCTGCGGGCGGTGGAGCGGAAGCTGCGGGCGTTGTGGGCGGCGATCCAGCGGGCGGTGGCGACGGGCGAGTGGCAGCCCAGCCCGAGCCGGCTCTGCGATTGGTGCGGCTACCAGGCCTTCTGCCCCGTGTTCGGCGGCACCCCGCCTCCCTACCCCCCGGCCTGACGCTCTTCCCGTCGACGATCGACGGGAAGAGCGTGCGCCGGATCGACGTACCCGGGCGTCGGACGGTCGAACCGACCGGTCACACGAGCACCTGGTCGACGAAGCACCAGCGCCAGCTCTCTCCGGGCTCATGGGTCCGCATCACGGGGTGGCCCGTTTCCCGGTGGTGCCCCGTCGCGTGCCGTCCCAGCGACGAGTCGCAGCAGCCGACGTGACCGCAGCTGAGACACAGGCGCAACTGCACCGGATCCGTGCCGTCCCGCAGACACTCCGGACACGTCTCGGTGAGTGGAACGGGTTCCGGGAGCGGCAGCGCGTCGGCGTGCGTGCACTGTTTCATGATGGCCAGGTTACGACTGTTGCACGGATCACAGCACGGAGATTCGGGGTGTGCACGACATGGACGTGATGCCGTTGCTGTTGCTGGTGGCGGGCAGTGCCGCGGTCTCCGCCGCCGCCAGACGCACTCCGGTGCCGGCCCCACTGCTGGTGGTCGCCGCCGGTCTGGCGGTCAGCTATGTGCCCGGTGTGCCCGTCTACACGCTCGACCCGCACATCGTCCTTCCGCTCATCCTGCCCCCGCTGCTGTACACAGCTGCCATCGACAGTTCCTACCTCGGTCTGCGGGCGCAGCTGCGGCCGGTCGCGCTGCTGTCGGTGGGGTACGTGCTGTTCGCGACCTTCGTCGTCGGCTGGGCCCTGTACCTGCTCGTGCCGGGCCTGTCGCTCACCGCGGCTCTGGTGTTCGGTGCCGTGGTGGCCCCGCCGGACGCGGTCGCGGCGACGGCGGTGGCGCGCCGGGTCGGACTTCCGTCCCGGATCACCACGATCCTCCAGGGCGAGTCCCTGCTGAACGACGCCACCGCGATCACCGCGTTCCGGGTGGCCTTGGCGGCAGCCGTCGGCGAGGGCGCGACCTGGGCCGGGGGGATCGTCGCGTTCCTGCTCGCGGCGTTCGGCGGCCTCGTGTGCGGTCTGGTGCTGATGGTTCCGCTGCACTGGCTGCGCACCCATGTGAAGGAGGCGCTGCTGCAGAACACGCTCTCCCTGCTGATCCCGTTCGTCGCCTACGCCGCCGCCGAGCAGGTGCACGCCTCCGGGGTCATCGCGGTCGTGGTCGTCGCGCTCCATCTGGGACACCGCGCGTGGGAGGTGGATTTCGCCACCCGGCTCCAGGAGGGGGCGGTGTGGAGGATGGTCGCGTTCGTCCTGGAGGCCGCGGTGTTCGCGCTCATCGGACTGCAACTGCCGATCGTCCTCAAAGGGCTCGGGGAGTACGCGGGCGCCGAGGCCGTCTGGTACGCGCTGGCCGTCTTCGCGGTGGTCGTCGTCGCGCGGTTCGTGTGGGTGTACCCGGCCACCTTTCTGCCACCGCTGCTGTCGGCCCGCATCCGGGAACGCGAAGGGAGACCCGGCTGGAAGTCGCCGTTCGTCATCGCATGGGCCGGCATGCGCGGCGTGGTCTCGCTGGCCATCGCCTTCTCGATCCCGCTCGCCGCCGGCGGCGCCGACTTCCCGCAGCGCAGCCTGCTGCTCTTCCTGACCTTCACCACGGTCATCGGCACGTTGGTGGTGCAGGGGCTGACGCTGCCCCCGCTGATCCGTCTGCTGAAGATCCCCGGGCGCGACATCCAGGCCGAGACCCTCGCGGAGGCCAACGCCCAGGCGCAGGCCTCGCGGATCGCCGAGCAGCGGCTGGACGAGCTCCTGTCCGACGAGCGCAACGCTCTTCCGGCCCCGCTCGCCGACCGTCTGCGCACCGTCCTGGAGCGCCGCCGCAACGCCGTCTGGGAACGTCTGGGCCAGGCCAACCCGGTCACCGGGGAGTCCGTGGACGACACCTACCGGCGGCTGTCGCGGGAGATGATCAGCGCGGAACGTGACGTGTTCGTCAGGCTCCGCGACGCCCGCTACCTCGACGACGAGATGCTGCGTACCCTGCTGCGGAGGCTGGACCTGGAGGAGGCGGCGGCCTATCGGGAGACGGCGTAGAGCGGCTCCCCGGGCTCACGGGAAGGGAGCGGCCGGTGACGACCGCGGCGACCGTACCCCCGTGCGGACCGCCGAGCATTCGGTCTGAAGCGTCCGTACGCCCGTGATCAGGTCCACATTTCCCTCAAGTCGGTTCACGACGTCGAGCATTGCGGCCCCCGGCATGGAAAGCCGGCGGGAATCCGACCTCGCGTCCGGCCTTCGGAAGGGCAACACCGACCTGATCACGAAACCGCGCTGGAGTATCGACGGCTTCACATCCCTTTCGGCCCTCTTCGTCGATCGGCTCACCGATGGCCGGCCTGCGGAGGTCGTCCTGCGAGCCGGAGGCCGCGACGAGGTCCCGAAGCGCGGCCCCCTCCGCACCTGACGTGCGGTGCGGGAGCAGCATCACCACCCGTCCGCCGCCATCGACGACGGCCCTCTCCGGTCGGCTCTCCCCGCAGATGCCGGCGATCCTGCGGTCCTCGATCAGCACCGGCATCGGCTCGCTGGGTCTGTCGCCGAGTCCGTCGAAGACGCGCACGTTGTCGATCAGGATCGGCCAGGATCGGCGCGGAGGTCTGCTGTCGAGTCATGGCCTTCCTCTCACCACGGGCCGACGTGGATCGGCGGAAGTCGCCTGGCGGGCCGACCGGACAGCACCCGGGTCTCCAGATCTCGACCAGGCCTTTCGGCTCGGCACGGGTGCCTTCGACGTTCTTCGGCAGCAGTTCGCGGCCGAGGGCTCCTCGGGCGTCACGGGCCCGGAGCGGGCCGGTGGCCTCGTCGAAGGCGGCGAGGACGCGGGGTGGCCCGGGTGGTCCGGATGGTCCGGGTGGTCGGTCGACTCCGGGAGGCAGCCGGGTGGGGATCCGGTGGGTGAGGGCGGTGACGGTCTTCCGGGTGATCACGAGGGGCTCGAGGCAGGTCTCTCCGGGCGATTGCGTGGTGCAGGACACGTCCGTGGATGGATTACCGACGGGAAGAGCCAGGGAAGCCATAGGGCGCCCCACATGATCCCCCGGAAAGGGTTCACCGTGACGCTCGCTGCGCCTTCCCCCACCCCCATACCTCGGGCAGCAGGTTCGTTCCCCCTCCTCGGCCACTCCCCCCACCTCGCCCGCGACACGCTCGCCTTCCTCGCCTCGCTGCGCGACACGGGCGAGCCGCTGATCGAGATCACCCTCCAGCCCGGCACCCGCACCCTCGTGGTCCAGGACCCGGCCCTGATCCAGGAGATGCTCACCACCCTCGGCCCCAGCCTCGACAAGGGCCGCTTCTTCGAGAAGATGGGCCATCTCCTCGGCGGCGACAGCGTGGTGACGGCCGCGGGCCGCGCCCACGTCCGCAAACGCCGCCAGCTCCAGCCCGCGTTCGCGCACACCGAGATCGCCCGCTACGTCGACATCATGCGCACCACCACCGACGGCGCGACAACCGCGTGGCAGCCCGGCCAGGAACTGGACGTCCGCGACGCGATGGTGCAGCTGTCCCTGGACATCCTCGCCAAGACCGTCTTCGGCGGAAGCATCGAGGACACCGCCTTCCGCGAACTGCGCCGCGACCTGTCGGTGGTGATGAACGGCGTCGGGGCCCGCGTCATGCTGCCCGACTGGGCCGAGCGGCTCCCCCTGCCGGTCAATCGCCGCTTCAACCGCGCCCGGGACGCGGTGCGCGCCCGGGTCAGTGCCGCCGTCTCCGACCTCCAGGCCTCCGGCCACGACTCCGGGGACATGCTCTCCATGCTGCTGCGGGCCCGCAACGCGGACACCGGCCGGCCGCTGAGCGGACACGAGATCAGCTCGGAGATTCTCACCCTGGCCGTGGCCGGCACCGAGACCACCGCCAGCGTGCTCTCCTGGATCCTGTACGAACTCGCCCGCAGCCCCGAGGTCGAGGCCCACGTGCTGGCAGAGCTCGACACCGTCCTGGCGGGACGGCCGATCGCGTTCGAGGACCTGCCCCGGCTGGAGTATCTCGACCGCGTCGTCACCGAAGCACTGCGCCTGCATCACACCGGCTACCTCGTCACCCGCCGCACCACCACCGCCACCCGGCTCGGCCGGTGGACGATCCCCGCAGACACCGAACTGGCCTACTGCCAACACGCCCTGCACCGGGATCCCCGGCTCCACCCCGATCCACTCCGCTTCGACCCCGACCGCTGGCTCGACGACGCCCAGCCTCCCCCGACGGGCGCCTTCCTGCCGTTCGGTGCCGGCAAGCACCAGTGCATCGGCGACCGCTACGCCCGCACCGAGTTGCTCACCGCGATCGCCACGATCGTACGGACGGTACGTCTCGAACTCACCGGGGACCAGGTCGTCAAACCGGTCGCACGGGCCACCGTACGGCCCGGGACCCTGCAGATGGTGGTGCGGCGCCGGGAGGCCGTTCCTCACCAGGAAACGGCCTCCCCCGGGGCGTGAACGGACCGGAGGCGACGTCGCGTTCCGGCCGCAGTCGCCCAAGAGCGTGTCCGGCCCCTCCAAGTGGGGTGCCGGTGGCGGCTCGTGTCCCGGACGCCCGTGCCGGTGGCCCTCTGGGAGCGGCCCACCGGCACGGGCGAGGGCTGGCCGCCCCGGTGGCCGGGATTCAAAGGACACCGGGGCGGAAAGCTGTGTGGGGACGCGGACGTCAGTCGTCGTACGACAGGCCGTGCCCGGAGCGGAAGAGGACCTTGGTCGGGTCGTCGGCCCGCTGGACGGGCACGGGCAGCTTGCCGCGCGGCTCGACCCGGCCGGCGATCACCCGGGCGGCGGCGCGCAGTTCGACCTCGGTCCAGCAGTAGGAGACCAGTGAGGCCGGAACGTCGCCGAGGTGGGCGATGTCGTAGGGGTTGCGCACCGCGAGGTGGACGACGGGGACGCCCGTCGCGAGCAGCCGGGACACCAGGGTGCGTTGGGCGCTGGTGGCGCTGACGTTGTCGGTGGTGACCACCACCGCGTCCCGTCCCTGTGCGGCGGCCACGGCTTCGTCGATCTTCGCCGCGTCGGGCGCCCGGCCGGTGGCGAGGTGGGTGGTGCCGTAGCCCAGTTCGTCGAACGCCTTGGCCAGCTCGGGCACCGTGGTGCGGGTGTCGTCGGTCGGGAAGGCCGGACTGGCGCCGACCACGAGCAGCTTCTTCTGCCTGCGGCGCAGCGGGAGCGTCTCGTCCTCGTTGACCAGCAGGGTGGTGGTGCGCTCGGCGATCCGGGCGGCGGCGAGCTGGTGCTTGCGGGCGCCGACGACCCGGTCGACCTCCTTCGGTGAGATGTAAGGGCTGCCGCTGAGCAGGCCGGCCTTGTCCTTGACCCGCAGGATGCGCAGCACCGACTCGTCGAGTCGCTCCTCGGTGATCTCTCCGCTGCGGACGGCGGCCAGGACGCCGTTGTAGGCGACGTCGATGTCCGGCGGGAACAGCAGTTGGTCGACGCCTGCCTTGAGCGCGAGGACGGGCACGCGGTCGTCGCCGTACTTGGTGCGCACGCCGCGCATGTTGAGGGCGTCGGTGACGATCACGCCGTCGAAGCCGAGTTCGTCGCGCAGCACGCCCTGGAGGATCGTGGGCGACAGGGTGGCCGGTTCATTGCTGGGGTCGAGCGCGGGCACCTGGAGGTGCGCGGTCATGATCGAGTCGACGCCGGCGGCGATCGCGGCCTTGAAGGGCGGGGCGTCGATGCGGTCCCACTCCTCGCGGGTGTGGGTGATCACGGGCAGTGCGGTGTGGCTGTCCTCCCCGGTGTCCCCGTGGCCCGGGAAGTGCTTGGCGCAGGCCACGACGCCGGCCTGCTGATAACCCGTCACTTGGGCTGCCACCATGCGACCGACCTCGCGGGCGTCGGCGCCGAAGGAGCGGACGTTGATGATGGGGTTGGCCGGATTGACGTTGACGTCGGCGACCGGGGCGAAGTTCTGACGGATGCCCAGGGCGGCGAGTTCGGTGCCCGATATCCGTCCGGCGGTGCGCGCGTCGGAGAGCGAGCGGCCCGCGCCGAGTGCCATCGCGCCCGGCAGTTGGGTGGCGCCGCTGCCGATGCGGACGTTGGCCCCGTGCTCCTGGTCGATGGAGATCAGGGACGGGATGGGGGTGGGCAGGGCGAGCGAGGCCCGCTGCACACCGTTCGTCAAGTCCGCGATCTGGCGGAGGCCTTGGATGTTGTTCGCCCAGCCGGAGAAGTAGATGACACCGCCGATGTGGTACTTGGCGATGAGCTCGGCCACGGTGCGGACGCCGAGTTCCCTGAGGTTGCGGTCCTGGTCGAACTGGCTGGGAGAAGTCGCCGACGTACCGTAGAAGTACGGCACGAACAGCTGGCCGATCTTCGCCTCGATGCTCATCTTGGAGATGATCTTCTTGAGGCGGTCGTCGCGCTTGTGCGCGACCGCGGGGGTGGCCGTCACGCTCACGACGCCCGTTGCGCTCGCAGCGACCACGGTTGCGGAGGCGAGAACGGTTCGTCTGGACAGACTCCGGTCCTGCATGCGGCCATGCTCCTTCCAGCCTTGCCCATCAAGGGAGTTGAAGGAAACGTGAAGGGCTCCGAACAGCGGGAAACGTAGCCCGCAGATCGCGGGCGGGGCAAGAGGTCCAGACAAAACAGGTCTAGACAAAATGAGGGCTCTCCTGCCGTATGCGCGGATGCCCCGGGCTGGACCGATACGTGAAAACACGACACTTCCTGTGACCCTCGAGGCGCCTGGCTCGATCTTCAATCAGAAGCGCTCGGTCGGGTGGGTCGAAGGACGGGAGGGACAGATCGGCGGACGGGACGGCAGAAGCGCTCGTCAGCCGCGAACCGACACGACAGCCTCTCACCACGGCAACTCCTACGAAGGCTGGCTTCCGGCCGTTACGCCATCGCTTTCCCGTGCGGAGTTCGACGCCGACGGCCTTGGCGGCCTCCGCGCAACTCACGCCTTGCTGCACGAGCCGGAAGCATTCCTCCCGCTCACGGGTCAGCTTCCTGCGGCCCCGGGCCACTGTCCGGACCTTGCGGATCTGGAACACCGCACCTCTTGAGCCGGGGTGTTGCGACGATCGCCAGAACTCGAGCAGGAGTCGGCGGGGCCTCTCCTCCCGCGCCCACTGGCCGGCTCCGACAAGGCGCTGACCTACTGCGTTCGCAAGCCGGAACGTGAAGGCGGCGGGCGGAATGTGGAGGATCTGGGGTCAAATCGGATCACTGGGCGGGTCCTGAGAGACTGGCGGGCATGGATATCGCTCGCAGGAACAATGTCACCGTCACCGGCACCCCGCAGGGGCGAACGGTGGTGCTGGCTCATGGGTTCGGCTGCGATCAGAACATGTGGCGGCTGACACTGCCTGCCTTGGTCGAGGAGTACCGGGTGGTGCTGTTCGACTACGTTGGTTCCGGCCGCTCGGATGCGGCAGCGTTCTCGGAGGACCGTTACGGCTCTCTGAGCGGTTACGCCCAAGACGTGGTTGAGGTGTGCGAGGCGCTCGATCTGCGCGACGCGGTGTTCGTGGGCCATTCCGTCAGCGCGATGATCGGTGTGCTGGCGGCCGGCACGGCTCCGGAGCGAATCGGGGCGCATGTGATGGTCGCTCCGTCTCCGCGATACATCGACGACGAGGGTTACCGCGGCGGTTTCAGCGCCGACGACATCGACGAGCTACTGGCGTCACTGGAGTCGAACTACCTGGGCTGGTCGGCGGCGATGGCCCCGGTGATCATGGGCAACGCGGACCGGCCGGAACTGGGCGAGGAGCTGAGGAACAGCTTCTGCGCCACCGACCCGGACATGGCGCGTGTCTTCGCCCGGACCACCTTCCTGTCGGACTCGCGGGACGACCTGAAGAGCGTGGAGGTGCCGACTCTGGTGCTGGAGTGCACCCAGGACGTGATCGCTCCCCGGGAGGTGGGTGCCTTCGTCCACCGGGCGATCCCCGGCTCGACACTGGTCACGCTGGACGCGACCGGGCACTGCCCGCACCTGTCCGCGCCCGAGGCCACCAACCGGGCGATCATAGAGTTCCTGGCGGCCCTGCGGTGATGTGCCGCGCCGGGCAACAGCCCGATCCGCACGAGGCCGACGACGAGAAGACCTCCAGCGCGGCGTTCGCCGCGCTGCTGGAGGACAGTGCCGAGGAACTGTACGAGAGCGCACCGTGCGGGTACCTGTCCACGCTGATGGACGGCACCATCGCGAAGATCAACACCACGCTGCTGACCTGGCTCGGCCTGGAGCGGGAGGCGGTGGTGGGCCGGATGCGGTTCACCGACCTGCTGACCGTGGGCGGCAAGATGTACCACGAGACGCACTTCGCGCCGCTGCTGCGGATGCAGGGCGAGATCAGCGGCATCGCCATGGAGATCATAGCAGGCCGGCGGCGGCCGGATGCCCGTGCTGGTCTCCTCCACGGTCAAACACGGCAGTACCGGCGAACCCTTGCTGATCCGCACCACCGTCTTCGACGCCCGGGACCGCCGCGCCTACGAAGAGGAACTCCTGCGCGGCCGGAAGGCGGCCGAAGAAGCACGCAAACAGGCGGAGGCAGACCGGGCCCGGCTTCAGGACGCCCTCGCTGTCCTCCAGCAGTCACTGCTGCCCGACAGCCTCCCGAAGGTACCTGGGGTGGAGACGGCCGCCTACTACCACACTGCCCATCCCGACCGGCTCGGCGGCGACTTCTACGACGTCTTCCCCATCGACGGCAAACGCTTCGGTTTCTTCCTCGGTGACGTGTGCGGCAAGGGCCCCCAGGCAGCCGCGCTCACCTCGCTGACCCGCTACACACTGCGCGCCGCCGCCCTGCACGACCCGAACCCCGTCTCGGTTCTGACCACCCTCAACAAGGTGCTCCACGAGCGGTACGCCGGCAGCGGCGACCCGCGCTACTGCACCGCCGTCTACGGCACCTTCGAGCCCGCCCTCGGTACCGGGCAGGTCACCGTCCACCTGGCCTCGGGCGGACACCCTCCGGTCATCGCCGTGCGTGCCGACGGCGCCGCCGACTTCCTGCCCACTCCCGGTGGCCTCCTCGTCGGCATCCTGCCCTCCGCGCGCTTCACCGCCGCCACGACCGTGCTCGCCCCCGGCGACATGCTCCTGCTCTACACCGACGGCATCACCGAGGCCCGTACCGGCGAAGGCCGCACCGGACTGTACGGGGACGAGGCCCTGCTCGCCTTCGCCGCCGACCACGCCGGCGAGCCCCCGCCCGCCGCGATCCAGGCCCTGACCGACCTGCTGCACAGCTTCGGTGACGGCCTCGATGACGACACCGCACTGCTCGCCCTCGGTGTCCCGGCCCCCGACCCTCGGACGAGAAGCAGCCGATGAGCCCACTGAAGATCACCGCCCGAGACGCTGCCACTGGTCCCGTTCTGGAGATCTTCGGCGCGCTCGACTACTAGGGCTTTGTTAGGTCCTGTGGTGGGGTTCGGGGGCAGGTGCGGGTTGGCCGCATATCGAGCAGGCGCCGGTCC
>NZ_JAESIF010000046.1:0-55149 GCF_016757295.1 Streptomyces sp. M2CJ-2
GGACGCGCAGACGCGGGCCACCTCCTCGATCACGATGACGGTGGCGAGCGCGTCGGCGCCCGCGCCGCCGTACTGGTCGGGCACGTGGACGGCGTGCAGGTCGTTGGCGACCAGCGCGTCGAGCGCCTCCCGCGGGAAGCGGGCGTCCTCGTCCACCGCGGCGGCGTACGGCGCGATCTTCGCCTCGGCCAGCGAGCGGACGGCGTCGCGGAGCATGTCGTGCTCCTCGGACGGGCGGTACAGGTCGAAGTCAGCCGATCCGGCCAAGGTCTCTCACTCCAAAGACGACGAGGGCGACGAGGGCGACGCTCTGATGATGCTAACTACCGTTAAGTAACTCCCATAGTAGAACTCCCGTCCGCGCGGACGTACGTGAGTTTGCCGACAACGGCGGGCTCGCCCGCTGCGGCGCGCTCGCCGCCCCCGGTTATGCTCAGGCCCGCACTACCTGCCGTATACCCCTTGGAGCACGCATGGCCCTCAGGATCACCGTGATCGGCACCGGTTATCTCGGTGCGACCCACGCCGCGGCCATGGCGGAGCTCGGGTTCGAGGTACTGGGCCTCGATGTCGTGCCGGAGAAGATCGACATGCTCCGGCGGGGCGAGGTCCCGATGTACGAGCCGGGGCTCGAGGAACTGCTGCGCCGGCATGTGGCGGGGATCGAGGGGTCCACCGGCAGGCTGCGGTTCACCATGGACTGGGCCGAGGTCGGGGCGTTCGGCGACGTCCACTTCGTCTGTGTGAACACTCCGCAGCGGCACGGCGAGTACGCCTGCGACATGTCGTACGTCGACTCCGCGTTCGCCTCGCTGGCCCCGCACCTGACCGGCCCCGTGCTGGTCGTCGGCAAGTCGACCGTGCCAGTGGGCTCCGCCGACCGGCTGGCCGCCTACCTGGCCGAGCACGCCCCGGCCGGCGCGGACGCCGAGCTGGCCTGGAACCCGGAGTTCCTGCGCGAGGGCTTCGCCGTCCAGGACACGCTGCACCCGGACCGGATCGTGGCGGGCGTGCGCAGCGAGCGGGCGGAGAAGCTGCTGCGGGAGGTGTACGCCACACCGGTCGGTGAGGGCACCCCGTTCGTGGCGACCGACTTCCCGACCGCGGAGCTGGTGAAGACCTCCGCGAACTCCTTCCTGGCCACCAAGATCTCGTTCATCAACGCCATGGCCGAGCTGTGCGAGGCCACGGGCGGTGACGTGGCCAGGCTGGCGGAGGCCATCGGGTACGACGACCGGATCGGCGGGAAGTTCCTGCGGGCCGGGATCGGTTTCGGCGGCGGGTGCCTGCCGAAGGACATCCGGGCGTTCATGGCACGCGCCGGTGAGCTGGGCGCGGACCAGGCGCTGACCTTCCTGCGGGAGATCGACTCGATCAACATGCGCCAGCGCGGCCGGATGGTGGAGCTGACCCGGCAGGAGCTGGGCGGCGGGGCCTTCCTGGGCAAGCGGGTCGCGGTGCTGGGCGCCACCTTCAAGCCGGACTCGGACGACGTACGGGACTCGCCGGCGCTGAACGTCGCCGGCCAGATACACCTCCAGGGCGGCCAGGTCACCGTGTACGACCCGAAGGGCATGGACAACGCCCGGCGCCTCTTCCCCACCCTGGGATACGCGGACTCGGCGCTCGAGGCGGTGCGCGGTGCCGACGCCGTGCTGCACCTGACGGAGTGGCGGGAGTTCCGCGAACTGGACCCGGCGGCGCTGGGCGAGGTCGCGGCCCGGCGGCTGGTCCTCGACGGGCGCAACGCCCTGGACGCCGAGGCCTGGCGCCGGGCCGGCTGGCGCTACCGCGCGATGGGCCGCCCCACCGCCTGACGGAACCGATGACGCCGGTTCGGCCGAGGCTCAGTCGGCCGAACCGGCGTCTGACTGCATTCTGCACCACGGGGTGGACCGGGCGGGGCTCCTGGGGCCCACATCGGCCGCCGCAGGGCGCCCTCCTCCCCCTTCAGGCCCCCTTCGCGCGGTAGCGGCGCATCTTGGCGCGGGCCCCGCACACCTGCATGGAACACCAGCGGCCGCGTCCGGCGGGACTGCGGTCGTAGTACGCCCAGTGACATTCGGCGGCCTCGCAGGCCTTCAGCCTGTTCCAGGTGCCCGCCGTGACCGCTTCCGCCACGACCGCCGCGATCCGTGAGAGCAGGGGCCCCTCGTCGACGGCTGCGAGGGCGGCGGAGCCGTCCGCCGGGTCGACGGTGACCACCAGCGGGGCACGCGCGAGCAGCGCGCCGAGCGGGACGACCTCCCGGTGCGGCGGACGGCCGGCGTGGGCGAGCAGGGTCGCGCGCAGCGCCTCGCGCAGCTCGCGTGCCGCCTCGACGCCTGCCGTGTCGTCCTGTGCGAGTCCGAAGCGGGCGCGGCCGTCCGCCGTGTCCAGGGCGTCGGCACCCGTCTCCAGGTCGAGCGTGTTGACGAGGCCCTCGACCAGGACCAGCCCACCGGGCGCAGCCGATCTCTCACTCATGTCCGGACGGTACCTCTCGCGTCCCCGTGCGTTTCCCCTTGCGACGTTACCTCCTGTGCGGCAGCATGCAGTAACGGTTACCGGGTACCCGCCTCTATGGGTAACCGAGGGATTCGAGGAGGAAGCCATGTCCGTTGCCAAGGTGGGCGCCGTCGTCCTGGACTGCCCCGATCCGCGTGCGCTGGCCGGTTTCTACGCCGAGGTGGTGGGCGGCACGATCGTGGACGAGGGCGACTGGGTGGACCTCCGGGTGCCCGGTGGACCCACGCTCGCGTTCCAGGCGGCCCCCGGACACGTACCGCCTCGGTGGCCGGCGCCCGACCACTCGCAGCAGTTCCATCTGGACCTGACCGTCGAGGACCTGGACGCCGCGGAGAAGGAGGTGCTGGCGCTCGGTGCGAAGCCGCTGGAGACGGAGGACCGCTCGCGGACCTTCCGGGTGTACGCGGACCCGGCGGGGCACCCGTTCTGCCTGTGCGCCTGCTGAACCGAAAGGGCCCGGGAGGGCCCCGAGAAGGGCTTTCGGGTGTACGGCGATCCGGCGGGGCGTCCGTTCCGCCGGTGTCGGATCGAACAGCCCTGGCCGCACCCGTGCAACACCCTCACGGGTACCGCACGGGTGCGCCGGGGCGTTCAGCCGTCGAGCGACTCGATGGTCGCGTGGGACGGTCCGCGGGTCGCCCTGAGATCCCGGGCCGTGTCCTCGGCGGCGCCCAGTACCCGTACCGCGTTCTGCCAGGTCAGCTTGGCCAGGTCGGACCTGGACCAGCCGCGGTCGTGCAGCTCGGCGATCAGGTTCGGGTAGCCGGAGACGTCGTTCAGGCCGTCCGGGGTGAAGGCGGTGCCGTCGTAGTCGCCGCCGATGCCGAGGTGGTCGACGCCGGCCACCTCACGCATGTGGTCCAGGTGGTCGGCCACCGTGGCCACCGTGGCGACCGGGCGGGGGCAGCGCTCCTCGAAGGCGGCGTGCACCTTCATCGCCTCCGCGGTGGTCTCCAGGTGGTGGAAACCGTGGGCGCGCATGTTCTCGTCGGCCTCGGCCGTCCAGTCGACCGCCGCCTGGAGCACGAACTTCGGGACGAACGTCACCATCGCGACACCGCCGTTGGCGGGCAGCCGCTCCAGTACGTCGTCCGGGATGTTGCGCGGGTGGTCGCAGACCGCGCGGGCGGAGGAGTGGGAGAAGATCACCGGCGCGGACGTGGCGTCCAGCGCGTCCCGCATGGTCGTGGCGGCGACGTGCGAGAGGTCGACCAGCATGCCGAGCCGGTTCATCTCGCGGACCACCTCGCGGCCGAACGCCGACAGGCCGCCCACGCCGGGCTCGTCCGTCGCCGAGTCCGCCCAGTCCACGTTGTAGTTGTGGGTGAGGGTCAGATAGCGCACGCCGAGGTCGTACAACCCGCGCAGGGTACCGAGGGAGTTGGCGATGGAGTGGCCGCCCTCCGCCCCCATGAGCGAGGCGATACGGCCCTGTCCGCGGGCGGCCTCCATGTCGGCGGCGGTCAGCGCGGGCGCCAGGTCCTCCGGGTGTCGGGCCAGCAACTGCCGCACGCAGTCGATCTGTTCCAGCGTGGCCGGCACCGCGTCGGGCAGGTCCGCGCGGACGTACACCGACCAGAACTGGGCACCCACGCCGCCCGCGCGCAGCCGGGGGATGTCGGTGTGCAGGTGCGCGGCCTGGTCGTGGGCGATGTTCCGGGCGTCGAGGTCGTAGCGGACCTGCTCGCGCAGCGCCCAGGGCAGGTCGTTGTGCCCGTCCACGACGGGGAAGTCGGCGAGGAGGGCGCGGGCGACGTCGAGTGAGGCACCGTCGGGAGTGGTCACGGGACTCACTTCCCGAAACCGAAGCCGTTGCCGGAGCCTTCGGTCCTGGCCCGCAGGCGCTTGCCCTTCTCCGTGGCCTGGTCATTGAGGTCCTGCTGGAACTCCCGCATCCGGCCGAGGAGTTCCTCGTCGTGGGCGGCGAGCATGCGGACCGCCAGCAGGCCCGCGTTGCGGGCGCCGGCCACCGAGACGGTGGCGACCGGGACACCGGCCGGCATCTGCACGATGGAGAGCAGGCTGTCCATGCCGTCGAGGTGCTTCAGCGGCACGGGCACGCCGATGACCGGCAGCGGGGTGACCGAGGCCAGCATGCCGGGCAGGTGGGCGGCGCCGCCCGCGCCCGCGATGATCACCTTGAGTCCCCGGTCGGCGGCCTGCTCGCCGTACGCGATCATCTCGCGGGGCATGCGGTGCGCGGAGACGACGTCGACCTCGTGGCCGATCTCGAACTCGTCGAGGGCCTTGGCCGCGGCCTCCATGACGGGCCAGTCGGAGTCCGATCCCATGACGATGCCGACTACGGGGCTGGGGCTCATTCGGTGATCGTGCCTCTCAGGTAGCCGGCTGCGTGACGGGCGCGTTCCAGCACGTCGTCCAGGTCGTCGCCGTAGGTGTTGACGTGACCGACCTTGCGGCCGGGCTTCACGTCCTTGCCGTACATGTGGATCTTCAGCTGGGGGTCGCGGGCCATGCAGTGCAGGTACGCGGAGTACATGTCGGGGTAGTCGCCGCCGAGGACGTTGGCCATGACCGTCCACTTGGCGCGCGGGCGCGGGTCGCCGAGCGGCAGGTCGAGGACGGCACGGACGTGGTTGGCGAACTGGGAGGTGATCGCACCGTCCATGGACCAGTGCCCGGAGTTGTGCGGACGCATCGCGAGTTCGTTGACGAGGACGCGCCCGTCGCGGGTCTGGAAAAGCTCCACGGCGAGATGGCCGACGACGCCGAGTTCCTTGGCTATGTTCAGCGCCATCTCCTCGGCGCGCAGCGCGAGGGCCTCGTCGAGGTCGGGGGCGGGGGCGATCACCGTGTCGCAGACGCCGTCGACCTGCTGGGATTCCACGACCGGGTAGGCGACGGCCTGGCCGTGCGGGGAGCGGACCACGTTGGCGGCCAGCTCGCGCACGAAGTCGACCTTCTCCTCGGCCAGCACCGGGACGCCGGCCTTGAAGGGCTCGGCGGCCTCCTCGGCGGAGTCGACGACCCACACGCCCTTGCCGTCGTAGCCGCCGCGGACGGTCTTGAGGACCACCGGGAAACCGTCGCCCTCCGCCGCGAACGCGGCCGCACCCTCCGCCGCGAACGCGGCGACGTCTTCCGGATCGGTGACGATGCGGTGCCGCGGGCAGGGCACGCCCATCGCGTCGAGCTTCGCCCGCATCACGCCCTTGTCCTGGGCGTGCACCAGCGCGTCGGGGCCGGGGCGGACGGGAATGCCGTCGGCCTCCAGGGCCCTGAGGTGCTCGGTGGGCACGTGCTCGTGGTCGAAGGTGATCACGTCGCAGCCGCGCGCGAAGGCGCGCAGCGTGTCCAGGTCGCGGTAGTCGCCGACGACGACATCGCTGACGACCTGCGCCGCGGAATCCTGCGGAGTGTCACTGAGGAGCTTGAACCTGATGCCGAGCGGGATGCCCGCCTCGTGTGTCATACGAGCGAGCTGCCCCCCGCCGACCATGCCGACTACCGGGAACGTCACACCCCCAGGGTATCGGTCGAGCCACGGTGGCCGGTTCCACGGCGGTTTCCGGCCCCCTTGGTGATCAGCCCGTGCCCTCCGGCCTTTCACCGGCCATTCCCGGACGGTCTGCGGCCGAGAGGGCCGTCCGCAGGAAGATCACGAGAAGGGGTGGTTAGCATGGTGTGGTTGACGCCACTCTGACGCCACACTACGGACGGGGGCCGGCACGACCATGGGACGCGGTTCCTCGGGGCCTTCGACAGCCCCGGCCCCGCGCGGCACCGTGCGGCAGCGCCTCGATCAGCTCGTCCGTGAGGCCGTGAAGTTCGGCGCGGTGGGCGGAGCCGGGCTGCTGGTCAATCTCCTCGTGTTCAACCTGGTCCGGCAGGTGACCGACCTCCAGGTGGTGCGAGCGAGCGTCATCGCGACCGTCGTCGCGATCATCTTCAACTACCTGGGCTTCCGCTACTTCACCTACCGGGACCGCGACAGATCCGGACGCACCAAGGAGATGTCGCTGTTCCTGCTGTTCAGCGTGGTCGGGCTGGTGATCGAGAACGGCCTGCTGTACACGGCGACGTACGGGTTCGGCTGGGACAGCCGGCTGCAGAGCAACGTCTTCAAGTTCCTCGGCATCGGTGTCGCCACCCTGTTCCGCTTCTGGTCCTACCGCACCTGGGTGTTCCGCGCGCTGCCGGCCCGCGAGCCGGGCACCGGGAGCGCGGCGGCGGGAGCGGGCGCGGGTCCCGTCGCCAGGGGCGGGGCGAAGCCACCTGCCCGGCAGCACGTGCCGTAGGCGCCGAAGGCCCCGGCCTGCCCTTCTGCCCCCGCCCTCCTCGGACCGTCCGCTACCTGACCGTGCGGCGGTCCTCGTCCCGGGACTTCCGCGGCGGGGTACGGGACAGGAACAGGCCGAAGACCGGGGGCTTGGCCTGGAGCATCTCCAGTCGGCCGCCGTCCGCCTCCGCGAGGTCCCGGGCGACCGCGAGGCCGATGCCGGTGGAGTTGTGGCCGCTGATCGCCCGTTCGAAGATGCGGGCGCCCAGTTCGGCGGGCACCCCGGGGCCCTCGTCCGTGACCTCCACGACGACCTGGTTGCCGGTGACCCGGGTGCGCAGGGCGACCGTGCCGCCGCCGTGCATGAGCGAGTTCTCGATCAGGGCGGCCAGCACCTGGGCGACCGCGCCCGGGGTGCCCACCGCCCGCAGGTTCCGCTTGCCGGAGCTGACGACGGCGCGGCCGACACCGCGGTAGGCGGGACGCCACTCGGCGAGCTGCTGCTGGATCACCTCGTCGAGTTCGAAGGTGACCGCGGAGCCGTTGCGCGGGTCGCGGGCGTTGGTCAGCAGCCGTTCCACCACGTCCGTGAGGCGTTCCACCTGCGTCAGCGCGATGGTCGCCTCCTCCTTCACCGTGTCCGGGTCGTCGGTGAGGGTGATCTCCTCGAGGCGCATGGACAGGGCGGTGAGGGGGGTGCGCAGCTGGTGGGAGGCGTCGGCGGCCAGTCGCCGTTCCGCGGTCAGCATGCGGGCGATGCGCTCGGCGGAGGAGTCCAGCACGTCCGCGACCCGGTCCAGCTCAGGGACGCCGTACCGCCGGTGGCGGGGGCGCGGGTCGCCCGAGCCGAGGCGCTCGGCGGTCTCCGCGAGGTCGGTCAGCGGGGAGGCGAGCCGGTTGGCCTGGCGGACCGCCAGCAGCACCGCGGCGATCACCGCCAGCAGCGCCACCAGCCCGATGATCAGCAGCGTACGGCCGACCTCCCGGGTCACCGAGGAGCGCGGCTCCTGGACGGTGACCGTCTCGCCCTCCTCGCCCGGGGCCGTGGCGCTGATGACGTCGCCGTCCGGCTTGGCGCCCACCTCGATGGGCGCCCTGCCGGGGATGCGGATGACGGCGTAGCGGTCCTCGGTGATCTGGTCGCTCAGGACCTCGGCGGTGACCTTCTCCTCGACGAGCAGTCGGCTGTCGACGATGCTGGCCAGCCGTACGGCCTCGGACTCGACCCGGTCCCTGGCGGTGTCGCTGATGGTGCGGGTCTCCACGATCACCAGGGACACGCCGAAGACGGCGATCACGACGAGCACCACGGCGAGCGTGGACTGGATCAGTCGGCGGCGCATGACCTCTTACCTGAAAGAACCCCCTGCGGTGGCGGGGTTCAGCTCTTCTCGAAGCGGAAACCCACGCCCCGGACGGTCGCGATGTAGCGGGGGTTGGCCGCGTCGTCACCGAGTTTCTTGCGCAGCCAGGAGATGTGCATGTCGAGGGTCTTGGTGGACGACCACCAGGTGGTGTCCCAGACCTCGCGCATCAGCTGGTCGCGGGTGACGACCCGGCCCGCGTCCCGGACCAGGACCCGCAGCAGGTCGAACTCCTTGGCGGTGAGCTGGAGTTCCTCCTCGCCCATCCACGCCCGGTGCGACTCGACGTCGATGCGCACGCCGTGGGTCGCGGGCGGCTGCTGCGGCTCGGTGGCACCGCGCCGCAGCAGGGCCCGTACCCGGGCGAGCAGTTCGGCGAGCCGGAACGGCTTGGTGACGTAGTCGTCGGCGCCGGCGTCCAGACCGACGACGGTGTCCACCTCGTCGGCGCGCGCGGTCAGGATCAGGATGGGAACCGTGTGGCCGTCGGAACGCAGCCGGCGGGCGACCTCCAGGCCGTCCATGCCGGGCAGCCCGAGGTCCAGCACCACCAGGTCGATGCCGCCCTGCAGGCCTGCGTCGAGCGCGCTGGGTCCGTCCTCACGCACCTCCACCTCGTAGCCCTCCCGACGCAGGGCGCGGGCCAGCGGCTCCGAGATGGACGCGTCGTCCTCGGCGAGCAGTACACGGGTCATGCACTGATGGTAGTCCCGCCGCGACACGGTCCGGGGTGTGATCACGGCGGCCGGTTCTCACCGCGCGCACACCTGTTTCTCACCTCGGGGCCCCGCGAAAGGGGCCTGGAACTGTGGGGTGCGATCCTGAAAAGAACCTTCGAATGAGTGATCACGGTTCCCCCGGAACCTGTGATCCCTGTCTCAAGTCCTTCCATATCAGGCACTGTCCTGCCGTATGGTGAAGCAACGCCTGTTGCACCACGGGGACCTTTGGCGCAGTTGCCGCTGAAGGTCTCTTTTGCGTGCCGGTCGGCTTCCCGCCGACCTCGTAAGCAATGACCTATGGCCGGGCCGCTACGCACATCGACGCGCGTAGCGGCGTGGATCCCGGTGGTCGCCGTCCCCCGCTCCGTGATCCGGAGCGGATTCCCCAGGGGCGTGGGGTGGACGGCACGGCCCGCCGGTGCCGGCCGCCCCCCCACCGGGCGCGTACCCGCTTGCGCTACGCGTCCCGACCAGCAAGGAACGACCATGGCGTCCAGCCTGACGAAGGACTCGGTCTCACCCGGCACCCCCGGCTCCGAGAAGACCTTCTTCGGCCACCCCCGCGGACTGGCCACTCTCTTCATGACCGAGATGTGGGAGCGGTTCTCCTACTACGGCATGCGAGCTCTGCTCCCGCTGTACCTCGTCGCCCCGGGCGGCATGGGCCTGAACGTCGGCACGGCGACGGCCATCTACTCGGTGTACGTGTCGCTGGTGTACCTGCTCACGATGCCGGGCGGCTGGTTCGGCGACCGCGTTCTGGGCCCGCGCAAGACCGTCGCCGTCGCCGGCGCGGTCATCATGCTCGGCCACCTGACGCTGGCCCTGCCGTCCGCCGGCACCTTCTACGCGGGCCTCGGCCTGGTCGCCCTCGGCTCCGGTCTGCTGAAGGCCAACATCTCCACGATGGTCGGCCAGCTCTACGACGGTCCGGACGACCCGCGTCGTGACGGCGGCTTCACCATCTTCTACATGGGCATCAACCTCGGTGCCTTCTTCTCGCCGCTGATCATCGGCACCGTCGGTGAGAGCGTCAACTGGCACCTGGGCTTCGCGCTCGCCGCGGTCGGCATGGGGCTCGGTGTGCTCCAGTTCCTGCTGGGCAGCCGTCACCTCGCCGCGCACTCCAGCGTCGTGCCCAAGCCGCTGTCCGCCGCGGAGAAGTCCTCCACGCTGCGCAAGGCCGCCCTCTGGGCCGGCATCGCCGTCGTCGCCTACGCCATCGTCGGTCTCTCCGGCAACTACACGCTGAACTGGGTCCTGGTCCCGCTGACGCTGCTCGGCCTGATCATCCCGGTGCTGGTGCTGGTCCGGATCAAGCGCGACCGGAGCCTGGACCAGGCCGAGCAGTCGAAGATGTCCGCGTACATCTGGTTCTTCGTGGCCGCGGCCGTCTTCTGGATGATCTACGACCAGGGCGGCTCGACCCTGGCGATCTTCGCCGACTCGTCGGCCGAGAACAGCGTCTTCGGCTGGGAGTTCCCGGTCTCCTGGTACCAGTCGGTCAACCCGGTCCTGATCATGGCGCTGGCCCCGGTCTTCGCCTGGTTCTGGCTGGCGCTGAACCGGCGCGGCAAGGAGCCCAGCACGATCGTGAAGTTCGGCTCCGGTCTGGTGCTGGTCGGCGCGTCCTTCTTCCTGTTCCTCGCCCCGCTGTCCATCGCCGAGGGCGGTCACAAGGCGGCGGCGATGTGGCTGGTGGCGATCTACTTCACGCAGACCGTCGGTGAGCTGCTGCTCTCCCCGGTCGGCCTGTCGGTCACCACGAAGATGGCGCCCGTGAAGTACGCCTCGCAGATGATGGGCGTGTGGTTCCTGGCCGTCACCGCCGGTGACGCCACGACCGGCCTGCTCTCCATCGCCGGCGTCGACCTGAACGGGTCGGGCGTCGTCGCGATGGAGGCCACCCTCGCCGTGGTCGCCGGTGTCGCGGTGTGGATGTACCGCAGCAAGGTCAAGTCGCTCATGGGCGACATCCGCTGACCCGCTGAGCCGGCCGGCTCGCCGGCCACCGTCTCGCGACGGAGGGCCCCGCGTCCACGTACTCGTGGACGCGGGGCCCTCCGGGCGTTTGCACGGGCGAGGGACGCCGCCGGTCAGGCGGGAGCGCCGAGTTCCGCCCACACGGTCTTGCCCGCGATGCCCGGGGTGCGTACGACCCCCCAGTCGAGGCAGAGCCGCTGGACGATGAACATCCCGTGGCCGCCGGGCCGGCCCGACCGGTGCGGGGTGCGCGGGGCCGGCTGGCCGGTGCCCCGGTCGGTGACCTCGAGCCGGATCATCTTGTTGTCGTAGACGATGCCCAGGTGGTCGGGCCCCTCGGCGTGCAGGCAGGCGTTGGTGACCAGTTCGGACACGACGAGCAGGACGTCCTCGGCGGCGGCCCGCCGGTCGGCGGTGGCGGCGGGCAGCCAGCCCCACGCGTGCAGCGCCTGGCGGGTGAAGTCACGGGCGAGGGGCACGACGCCGCTCTGGTCGTCGAAACTCAGTCGACGGACCTGACGCCCTCCCGGCGAACCCGGTGAGCCGGGCGACGGCCCCGTCGGCCCGGACGGCACGGCCACCTCTCCGGACGCGCTCGCCGTCGGCGCGCCGCCCCCGGGAGCGCCGCTGGGCTCCGGACCGCGGTCGCCCGGCGGGTAGGGCCGGGTGGTGCTCATCAGCGCTTCACCTCACCGATTCACCAGTTCATGGTTTCAAATAATCCGTTTTCAGTCGGTCACACGGTGCGGGATCGTCCGGTTCCCGGTATCCCCGCGACCATGGCAGCGGACGCATCCAGCATGTCTCCTGCCCGGGGCGCCCCAGGGAACACTTCCGCGTTCGCACGAGGAAGGCGCGAGGGCAGGCAGGTGACCCGAAGGGTGACGCGGGGAGGGACGCGTCGCGGGGCGCGAAGAAAAACGCGCCGGAAGGAGAACGCCGCCCCCGGGACCCGCCCCGGGGTGGCGCCGGCCTGCCCGCGCGGTCATCCGGAATCGTCGGCGAGGGCCGCCTCGAGGCTGTCATGAAGGGTGAACACCGCTTCCGCCCCGGTGATCTCGAACACGCGCGCGACCACGGGCTGCATCCCCGCGAGGTGCACCCCGCCCCCCGCGGCGTCCGCCTTCAGCCGGGCACCGAGCAGCACATTGAGCCCGGTGGAGTCGCAGAACTCCAGTCCGGAGCAGTCGATGACAAGCCGGTTGAATCCCCTGGCGAGGCATTCCTCCAGCGGCTCACGCAAAAGATCGGCGGTGTGGTGATCCAACTCACCCGCCGGGGTCACGACGGCACTGGGGCCCTCTTCCCGAACCTCCACCAGAAGCCGGCCCGACTGTGCGCTGCCGACCGTCCCGCGGTCCATGCCGACTCTCTCTCCCACCGGTCGTGACTGCTACTGACGCTGTCGAACATTACGCCCTACCGCCGCACTTCGACAGCCGAACAATCAGCCACAAGCGGACATATGGCAACAGAACCCACTTGCGATGAGTTCGTGGAAACGGGTAGGGCTAGTAAGGACACGCACCCGACACGGCCGGCTTTGGAGGCGCCGCACACCGCAGTGCACGTAACGGCATCGGCAGCCATATGCCGAGAACGATGGAGGACATCATGTCACCCCGGCTCGACGAATCGCGTACCCAGAAAGCGACGTCGACACTCCCTCCGGAACATCTGGCTCCCATCGAGCAGGACGACATGGGTGTCGTCCCGGACGACGGCCTCCTCGCCGGCCTCCCGGAGATCCCCCCTTATGACGAGGTGGACCCGGTCGACGCGCGGGCGTTGTCCAAGAGCCTCTTCGAGCGGCTGGAGTCGCTGGAGGAAGGCACCCACGAATACTCGTACGTACGCAACACGCTCGTCGAACTGAACCTGGCCCTGGTCAAGTTCGCCGCCTCCCGGTTCCGCTCGCGCAGCGAGCCGATGGAGGACATCATCCAGGTCGGCACCATCGGTCTGATCAAGGCGATCGACCGCTTCGAGCTTTCGCGCGGGGTGGAGTTCCCCACCTTCGCGATGCCGACCATCATCGGCGAGATCAAGCGCTTCTTCCGTGACACCTCGTGGTCCGTGCGCGTACCGCGCCGGCTGCAGGAACTCCGGCTCGACCTGGCCAAGGCCGGTGACGAGCTGGCCCAGCAGCTCGACCGGTCCCCGACCGTGGCCGAACTGGCCGAACGCCTGGGCATCTCCAAGGACGAGGTCGTCGAGGGCATGGCGGCGTCGAACGCCTACACCGCCTCCTCGCTGGACGCACAGCCGGAGGAGAACGACGTCGAGGGCGCGTTGGCGGACCGGATCGGTTACGAGGACCACGGACTCGAAGGCATCGAGTACGTCGAGTCGTTGAAGCCGCTGATCGCCGAACTGTCGCCGCGCGACCGCACCATCCTCTCGCTGCGCTTCGTCGCCGGAATGACCCAGTCGGAGATCGGCGAGGAGCTGGGCATTTCACAGATGCACGTCTCCCGGCTGCTGTCGCGCACGCTGGTGCGGCTGCGCAAGGGGCTGACCGTGGAGGAATGACGGTCGAGGATCGACGGGGCCGCGCCCCGTGCCCTGTCGGCGCCCGGTACCCGCGAGGGGCGTCCGGCGCCGACAGGGCACGGGGCGCGACGCGTTACCTGCGGTCACCCCTTTTCCCGCGGGCCTTCTTCCTCCACTATGGGCACGCCCAGACCGGCTGGTATGTCAGGACGACGGGTCCGACGGCCAGGGCTAGGAGGCGGTGCATGGATCGGGGCGAGGAGGCCGTCAACGGTGACGGGCTCGGCGACGGACACCCGGGTACGCACGCGGGCGCGTCCGACATCCGGCTGACCGAATCGCTGCGCGCCGACACCCCGGCCGCGTACTCGGCGCTTCAGGAACTCCGCGCCCGGCACGGCCCGTCCGTGCTCGCCTACGCCCGCCAGTGCACCACGGGCGACTCCGGCGCGCGTCAACTCGCCGCGCAGGCCTTCACGGACGCCGCCCGCGAGACCGCTCGCGGTACCGACCCCGGCGGCCCCCTGCGCCACCGACTCCTGCTGCTGACCGCCCGGGTGGCAGCGGCCTGGGCCGCCGACGGACGGGCCGGCGGGCTCGACCCGGGACTGCATCTCGTGCTGAGTTCGTCCGGTCCCGACGGCCCGGTCCCGTCCATGCTCGCCGCCTTCCGGACGCTGCCGTACCGGGCGCAGGGCCTCATCTGGTACGGCGTCGTGGAACAGGAACCCGCGGACCGTACGGCGACGCTTCTCGGCCTCGCCCCCCAGGACGTGGCCTACGACACCCAGCCCGCGCTGCAGTCACTGGGCCGGGCCTGTCTGCGGTCCCGGCTGGCCGCCTCGGACGATCCCCGGTGCGTCGACTTCCGCCGGCTCATCGAGGAGGCGGTACGGCCCGACGGCCCCCGCGACAGCACCGACCTGAACACCCACATGGCCCGCTGCGGGCACTGCGCCGCGGCGTACGAGGAACAGCTCGCCCTGCGGGAGACACCGCGCAGCACCTTGGCCGAGGGGCTGCTGCCGTGGGCGGGCACGTCGTACGCCGCACCCCTGCCGGGGCCCGCCGAGCCGTCCGCCGGCCCCGGTACCGCGGTCGGGACGTGGCCGCTGTCCCGGCGTCTGGTGCTGGCCTCGACGGCACTCGGCGTGGCCGTGGTGCCGCTGCTGCTCCTGCTGTTGTCACCGGCCGGCACGCCGACCGAGCACGCCTCACGACCCGGCCCCACCCTGACGGTCCCACCGCCGGTGACCGTGACGGCCACCCCCTCGCCGCCCCCCACCGCGTCCGCGACGCGCTCCCCCGCGCCGTCCCCCTCGAAGACCGGGAAGCCCAGCCCGTCGGACACCCCGCACCCCACACCGTCCCCGACACCGCCTCCCACCCCGTCCGCCACACCCGCGTACCCGCCGCCGGGCGGCGGGTACGCGCAGGTGGTGAATCTGGCATCGGGCCTGTGCCTGGACATCGACGGCGACCTGGAGAACCGCACGGACGTGGTCACCGCACCCTGCGACTCCTCCCGCTCCCAACGGTGGCGGGTCGACGCGGAGCGCGGTGTGCTGCAGTCCTACGCCGACTCCGACTACTGCCTGGACAGTCGTGGCGCGGTGGGCCGGGGGGTGGGCATCTGGGAGTGCGCCTCGGTGGACGGGCGCAACGGACAGAACCTGCGCTTCGCCGTCGACGCCCGTGGAGTGATCCGCCCGGCCATCGCGCCGGACCATGCGGTGACGCCGAGCGGGGGCGGCTCGGTCTCCCTGGCCGGGGAGGCGGGGCGGGCGGACCAGCGGTGGCGGGCCGGGGCCTGAGCCCGCCGGTCAGAGCACGCGGACGCCGTGTCGCCACACCCCGCCGACCAGCGGGACGCCGGGGCGGTAGGCCAGGTGGACATGGCTCGGGGCGTCGAGGAGGACGAGGTCGGCGCGGGCGCCGGGGGTGAGACGGCCGATGTCGGTGCGCCGCAGGGCCGCGGCGCCGCCCGCGGTGGCCGACCAGAGGGCCTCGTCGGGCGTCATCCCCATGTCCCGCACGGCGAGCGCGATGCAGAACGGCACCGAGGACGTGAAGGACGATCCCGGGTTGCAGTCCGTGGACAGCGCGACGGTGACGCCCGCGTCGATCAGCCTGCGGGCGTCCGGCCACTCGGCCCGGGTGGAGAACTCGGCGCCCGGCAGCAGGGTCGCCACCGTGCGGCTGTTGGCCAGGGCGTCGACGTCCGGGGCGGTGAGGTGGGTGCAGTGGTCGGCGCTGGCCGCGTCGAGTTCGACGGCGAGCTGGACGCCGGGACCGTGGGAGAGCTGGTTGGCGTGGACGCGCGGGTGCAGGCCCTTCGCCCTGCCCGCGGTGAGGACGGCGCGCGCCTGGTCGCCGTCGAAGGCGCCCTTCTCGCAGAAGACGTCGATCCAGCGGGCGTGCGGCGCGCAGGCGTCCAGCATCGCGCCGGTGACCAGGGCGACGTAGCCGGCCGGGTCGTCGGCGTACTCCGGGGCGACGATGTGGGCGCCGAGGTAGGTGACCTCGTCGGTGTGGCGGGCGGCCAGCCGCAGGGCGCGGGCCTCGTCCTCCGCGGTGAGGCCGTAGCCCGACTTGGTCTCGAGGGTGGTGGTGCCCTGGCGGAGCGCCTCGGTGAGCAGGCGGGTCAGGTTCGCCTCCAGTTCCGCGTCGCTCGCGGCCCGGGTGGCGGCGACGGTGGTGCGGATACCGCCCGCACCGTAGGGGCGGCCGGACATGCGGGCGTTGAACTCTTCGGTGCGGTCGCCCGCGAAGACCAGGTGGGAGTGCGAGTCGACGAAGCCCGGGATCACCGCCCGGCCCTCGGCGTCGACCCGATTGTCAGTGGCGGGTGCTTTGCTTGTTTCACCGGTCCACACGATGCGGTCGCCGTCCATGACGACGGCCGCGTCCCGGACCGGGCCGAGGGGGGAGGCGCCGAGGGAGGGGTCGTTGGTGACCAGCGTGGCGATGTTGACGATGGCGGTGCTGCTCATGGCGTCCTCGTGGGTGGCGGCGGTTGCGGGGCCGAGGGGCGTGCTCGGGCGCTCGATGTTCAGTCGCTCGACGTTCAAGCGCCCGACGTTCAGGCGTTCAGTGCCTCGATCGCCTGCGCGAGGGCGTGCGGCACATCGGGGACGAGGGTGTGCGCCCCGTCGCGTACGACGTGCCGTCCGGTCACGATCGTGTGCCGTACGTCGGCCGCCGTCGCGGCGAATACGGCCGTCTCGGCGCCGAGTCGGGTCGGCGGCCCCGCGGTTCTGACCGACTCCAGCGTGAGGGTGGTCAGGTCGGCGAGCGCTCCGGGCTCGATGGTGCCCGCCCGCTCCCAGCCGAGTGCGGCGTGGCCGTCGGCGGTGGCCGCCCGCAGCAGGGCGCTCGCCGTCCAGTGGCCGCGGGTGCGGGTGCGCAGGCGCTCGTTGAGCTCCAGGGCGCGCGCTTCCTCCAGCAGGTCGACGACGGCGTGGCTGTCCGAGCCGAGGGAGAGCGGGGAGCCCCGGCGCTGGAGGGAGGCGGCGGGGCCGATGCCGTCGGCGAGGTCGCGTTCGGTGGTGGGACACATGCAGGTGCCGGTGCCGCTGCCGCCGATCAGCGTCATGTCCTGGTCGGTGAGGTGTGTGTTGTGGATGCCGGTGGTGCGCGGTCCGAGCACGCCGTGGTCGGCGAGGAGGCGGGCCGGGGTGCGGCCGTGCGCCTCCTGGCAGGCCTCGTTCTCGGCGGTCTGCTCCGACAGGTGCACATGCAGCGGGGCCCTCCGCTCCTCGGCCCAGCGTGCCACGGTCGCCAACTGACCGGCGGGCACGGCCCGTACGGAGTGGATGGCGGCACCGATCCGCGCGTGATCCCGTTCCTTGAGAACTGAACAGCGTTCGGCCCAGGCCTCGGCGGTGCCGTCGGAGAAGCGGAGCTGGTGGGTGTCCGGCGGCTCGCCGAAGCCGGCGGACAGATAGGCGGTGTCGAGGAGGGTGATGCGGATGCCGGCCTCGGCGGCAGCCGCGATGAGGGCCTCGCCCATGGCGTTGGGGTCGGCGTAGCGGGTGCCGCCGGGCGCGTGGTGGACGTAGTGGAACTCGCCGACGGCGGTGATGCCGGCGAGGGCCATCTCGGCGTACACGGCGCGGGCGAGCCGGTGGTAGTTCTCGGGGGTGAGTCGGTCGGCGACCGAGTACATGACCTCGCGCCAGGTCCAGAAGGTTCCGGAGCCCACCTGGACGGTGCCGCGCAGCGCGCGATGAAAGGCGTGGCTGTGGGTGTTGGCCAGGCCGGGGAGCGTCAGGCCGCGCAACGCCTCGGCGCCGTGCGGCGGGGCGGGTGTCCCCGGGCGGACGGCGGTGATGCGCCCGTCCGCGACCTCGACGGCGACACCCGGCTCGACATGGGTGCCGAGCCAGGCGTGCTCCAACCAGTACGTCCGTCGGGTGGTCACGTGCGGGCCAGTCCTTCCAGTACGTCGGCTAGGGCGAGCACCCCGGCCACGCAGTCGTCCTCCTCGGCGTGCTCGGCCGGGGAGTGCGAGACGCCTGTGGGGTTGCGCACGAACATCATGGCGGTCGGGATGCTTCCGGAGAGGATTCCGGCGTCGTGTCCGGCACCGGTGCCGAGGACGGGGAGGGGCGTCGCGCGGTCGCGGCCCAGGATGCGGGCGAGTTCGTCACGCAGGGCGTGGTCGAACTCGACGACGGGCGTGCGGGACTCGCGGACCACGTCCAGCTCCACGCCGTGGACGACGGCGTGCTCACGGGCCGCCTTCTCCACCGCGGCGACCACGGCGTCCAGGCTCGGCTGGTCGACGGCGCGGGAGTCGAGCCAGCCGCGCACCAGGGAGGGGATGGCGTTGACGCCGTTCGGTTCCACGGCGATCTTGCCGAAGGTGGCGACCGCACCGGCGAGTTCGGCCTCACGGCGGGCGGCGAGGACGGTCTCGGCGTACGGCAGCATGGGGTCGCGACGGTCCGCGAGGCGGGTGGTGCCGGCGTGGTTGGCCTCGCCTCGGAAGTCGAACCGCCAGCGGCCGTGCGGCCAGATGGCGCCGGCGATGCCGACCCGGTCGCCGGACAGGTCGAGGGCCCGGCCCTGTTCGACGTGCAGTTCGACGAAGGCTCCGATGCGGGCGAGCCGTTCGGGATCGGGGCCGATGGCGTCGGGGTCGTGTCCGGCGGCCTCCATCGCCCGGGGCAGAGTGGTCCCGTCGCCGTCGGTGAGACGGTGCGCCTGCGCGCGGGAGAGCCGGCCGGCGGTGAGCCGCGAGCCGACGCAGGCGAGCCCGAAGCGGGCGCCCTCCTCGTCGCCGAAGTTGACGATGCCGAGGGGACGGCTGAACGACGTCCCCCTCCGGCGCAGTTCGTCGAGGGCGGCGAAGGCGGAGACGACTCCGAGGGGCCCGTCGAAGGCGCCGCCGTCCGGTACGGAGTCCAGGTGGGACCCGGTGACGACGGCGTCCCCGTCGGCGGGGTCGCCCAGCCAGGCCCACTGGTTCCCGTTCCGGTCCACTTCGTGGCGCAGCCCCCGCAGTCCGGCCTGCGTGGCGAACCAGGCCCGGCATTCGGCGTCGGCGCCGGTCCAGGCGTATCGCCGGTAGCCGCCGGTGCCGGGGTGGCGGCCGAGGGGGAGCAGTTCGCGCCACATCGCCTGGAAGGTGGGGGGTGTGGCCGGTGGGCTCGGTGGGGCCGGTGCGGTGCCGTGGGTCCCGCTCTCGTCGTGGGTCACGCGCTCTCGTCCTCACCCTCGCGGCCCTCGTGGCCCTCGTGGCCCTCGTGGCCTTCGCGCATCGGCACGCGCACCCCTCGCTCCGACGCCACCGAGTCCGCGATGTCGTACCCGGCGTCCACGTGCCGGATGACGCCCATCGCGGGGTCGTTGGTCAGCACGCGCCGGATCTTCTCGCCGGCCAGGCGGGTGCCGTCGGCGACCGTCACCTGGCCGGCGTGCAGGGAACGGCCCATGCCGACGCCGCCGCCGTGGTGGATGGACACCCAGGAGGCCCCGGACGCCACGTTCACCATGGCGTTGAGCAGGGGCCAGTCGGCGATCGCGTCGGACCCGTCGAGCATGGCCTCGGTCTCGCGGTACGGGGAGGCGACGGAGCCGCAGTCGAGGTGGTCGCGGCCGATGACCACGGGGGCGGACAGCTCGCCGCTCGCGACCATCTCGTTGAACCGCTCACCGGCCTTGTCCCGCTCGCCGTACCCGAGCCAGCAGATGCGCGCGGGCAGGCCCTGGAAGCGGACGCGTTCACCGGCCAGTCGGATCCAGCGGGCCAGGGACTCGTTCTCCGGGAACAGCTCGAGGACGGCCCGGTCGGTCTTCGTGATGTCGGCGGGGTCTCCGGACAGGGCGGCCCAGCGGAAGGGGCCCCTGCCCTCGCAGAACAGCGGGCGGATGTAGGCGGGGACGAAGCCGGGGAAGGCGAAGGCCCGGTCGTATCCGGCGAGTTCGGCCTCGCCGCGGATGGAGTTGCCGTAGTCGAAGACCTCGGCCCCGGCGTCCATGAAGCCGACCATCGCCTCGACGTGCCGGGCCATGGACCGGCGGGCGCGGGCGGTGAAGCCGGCCGGGTCCTTGGCGGCGGCGTCGGCCATGTCCTCGAAGGCGACCCCTGTGGGCAGGTAGGCCAACGGGTCGTGGGCGGAGGTCTGGTCGGTGACGATGTCGACGGGGGCGCCCAGGGCGAGGAGCTGCGGGAGCACCTCGGCGGCGTTGCCGAGGACGCCGATCGACAGCGGTCGGCGGGCGTCGCGGGCCTCGGTGGCCAGCCGCAGGGCGTGGTCGAGGGAGTCGGCCCGCACGTCCAGGTACCGGTGCTCGATGCGGCGGTCGATGGCCCGGGGGTCGCAGTCGACGCAGATCGCGACGCCGTCGTTCATGGTGACGGCGAGCGGCTGGGCGCCGCCCATGCCGCCGAGGCCGGCGGTCAGGGTGATGGTCCCGGCGAGGGTGCCGCCGAACTTCTTGGCGGCGACGGCGGCGAACGTCTCGTAGGTGCCCTGGAGGATGCCCTGGGTGCCGATGTAGATCCAGGAGCCGGCGGTCATCTGCCCGTACATGGTCAGGCCGAGGGCCTCCAGGCGGCGGAACTCCTCCCAGTTGGCCCAGTCGCCGACGAGGTTGGAGTTGGCGATGAGGACGCGCGGGGCCCATTCGTGGGTCTGCATGACGCCGACGGGACGGCCGGACTGGACGAGCATCGTCTCGTCCTGCTTCAAGGTCCTGAGGGTGCGGACCATGGCGTCGAAGGAGCGCCAGTCGCGGGCCGCCTTCCCGGTGCCGCCGTAGACGACGAGCCGGTCGGGGTGTTCGGCGACCTCCGGGTCGAGGTTGTTCTGCAGCATGCGCAGAGCGGCCTCCTGGGGCCAGCCCAGGGCGCTCGGTCCGGTGCCGCGCGGCGCTCGGACGACTCGGGGTCCTGACATGGTCCGCCTCCTGGTGACGTGCTCCCGCCCTACCGCAGATATTCACACATTCGCAGCCTGAATAGAGCTAGTCAATACGGCCGGTGTGTCGGTGCGGGCCGCCGGGCGGTGTCGGGCTGGACGTACGGGGCAGTGGCATGGAGAAGGCCGCGAACGCCGAGAACACCAGGAACACCGAGAACACCGGGAAGCACTGGAAACACCGAGGAGGCGAGGGAAGCGGTGGCTCATGACGAGAGCGTGCCGGGCGACGAGGGCGGCCCGGACGGCGGGACCGGGCCGGGAGCCGGGCGGGCGGCCCGGCGGGACGAGGCGGTGCGGGCCGCGGTGGAACAGGGACTGCTCGGTCCCGGCCGCCCCCTGACGGCCCTGCTCGACGTCACCGGCATCCGGGAGTCGGCGGCCGAGCTGCGGGCGGCCTTCGCGGCGGTGACACCGCCCGGCACATCCGTGCTGCACGCCTTCGCCGTGAAGGCGACCCCGCTGGTGCCGGTGCTGCGACTGCTGCACACGGAGGGCATCGGGGCGGAGGTGGCGAGCCCCGGTGAGCTGGCGCTGGCGCGGGCGGCGGGAGTGCCCCCGGAGCGGACGGTGCTGGACTCGCCGGCCAAGACACCGGCCGAGCTGCGGGAGGCACTGGCGCTGGGCATCGCCGTCAACGCGGACAACCCACAGGAGCTGGCGCGTGTCGACGCCCTGCTGGCCGACGCCCCGGCGCGGCCGACCGGTCTCCGCTCCTCCTTCGGCATTCGGGTGAACCCACAGGTCGGCGGTGGCGCCATCGAGGCGCTGTCCACCGCCACGGCGACCTCGAAGTTCGGGGTGGCGCTGCGCGACGAGGGAGCGCGGGAGTGGGTCGTGCGGGCCTACCTGGACCGGCCGTGGCTGACCCGGCTGCACGCGCACACCGGCTCCCAGGGCATCGCGCTGCCCCTGATGGCGAGGGGTGTGGCGGAGACGTACGCGCTGGCGGAGGAGATCAACCGGCGCGCGGGGCGGCAGCAGGTCGACACCGTCGACATCGGCGGCGGCCTGCCGGTGAACTTCGCCTCCGACGCGACCAGCCCGACGTACGCGCGGTACGCGCGGCTGCTGAAGGAGACCGTGCCCGGACTGTTCGACGGGCGGTACGGGCTGGTCACCGAGTTCGGGCGGTCACTGCTGGCCAAGCACGGCACGGTCGTCGCCCGGGTGGAGTACGCCAAGAGCGCCGGCGGGCGTCCGGTCGCGGTGACGCACGCGGGCGTGCAGGTGGCGACCCGGACGGTGTACGCGCCGGCCGCGTGGCCGCTCAGGATCGCCGCGTACGACGCCAAAGGGGTGCCGAAGGAGGGCCCCGCGGTGGTGCAGGACGTGGCGGGACCGGCCTGCTTCGCGGGCGACCTGCTCGCCCGGGGGCAGGCGCTGCCCCTGCTGGAGCAGGGCGACTACGCGGCGGCGCTGGACACGGGCGCGTACTACTTCGCCCACCACTACGCGTACAACTCGCTCCCCCGCCCGGCCGTCCACGGCTTCACCACCGACGGTCCCGGCGGGGTCACGTTCGCGCTCGTGCGCCCGGCCCAGAGCGTCGAGGAGATCGTGGCCGAATCGGGCGGCGCCCACCTGGACGCCCTGATCTCCTGACCCCCCGACGCCCGACCACCCGACCGTCCGACCATCCGACCACCCGGACCACCCGGCCCGGATCAGGCCAGGGCCGAGGCGCGGCGGCGGGCCCCGCCCGGGGTCGCGTCGCCCGCCGCGATGCCGGTGGTGCGGTACGCCTCGACCGCCTTGCCGGCCGGGCTGCCCGCGCCCGCGCGCAGCCAGTCGACGCGGACCCACAGCAGGCTCTGGTCGGCCTCCTCCAGGCGGCCGATCCAGGACGCCTTCCACCACAGGCCGGCCCCGCACCCGGCGAGCAGCAGGCCGCCCGCCGCGGGCAGCGCGAACGAGCCGCCCAGGGCGGCGAGGAAGGCGAGCAGCAGCCACCAGCGGTGGCCGCGACGCCAGTTGCGCACGCTGACCGCACGGTCCTGGAGCGCGTCGTGCTTGCTCGCCCGGACCGCCGGCCGGGCCAGCGCGCGGTACCGCCCCCGCCGCGTGTGCGCCACCACGGTCATGGCCACGAGGAACAGCGCCGCCCCCGCCAGCACACCGATCCGGCGGCCGGTCAGCCCCGGCACCAGCACCCCGATGCCCGCCGCGAACACGCCCAGCCACCACAGCGGGGCGGCCCCGGCCCGTACGACGACGGCCACCCGAGCCAGCCCCTGTCCTCCGCGCATCACGTCCAGCCTCCCGTCCCACGTCAGTGGAGCGTCCGTATGGTCCCGGGGCGCAGGGTAGTGAACCGAACTGAGAGAAGTCTGAGACACCACCCCTGTCCGCCCCGCCCCCGCCGTCAGTCCACGAACAGACCGCGGGCCGCCGCCTTCGTGTCGAACTCCTCCAGCCGGGCCTGCGCGTCGGGCAGGTCGTCGCACATCGCCTCCAGCAGCACCCGGCCCAGCAGCATCGGCGCGCACGCCGTGTCGAAGGCGAGCCCGGTGCCGACGGCGGCGGGCAGCAGCAGGTCGGAGACCTTGGCGACCGGTGCGAAGGCGGAGTCGGCGACGGTGACGACGGTCAGCCCCGTCTCCCTGGCGTGCGTGAGGGCGTCGACGACCTCGCGGGGGTGCCGGGGCAGCGCGAAGCACAGCAGGGCCCCGGCCCCGGCCCCGGCAGCGGCGTCGATGCGGTCGTGCAGCATGGTGCCGCCCTCGTTGAGCAGCCGTACGTCGGGGTGGACCTTGGCGGCGAAGTAGGCGAAACCGTGGGCCTGCGCCGCCGCCGCGCGCAGCCCGAGCACGGGCAGCGGCCTGCTGTCCGCGAGGATCCGTCCCGCCCGCCGTACGGGCTCCGGATCGGCCAGCACCTCCGCGAGGTGCCGCAGGTTCTCGATCTCGGCCTCGACGGCCTGCTGGTACTCGTTGTACGGGCCGGTCTCCGGCGTGGGCCCGGTGGGCGCGACCTCGCGCAGATGCCGCCGCAGCGCGGGGTAGCCGTCGAAGCCGAGGGCGACGGCGAACCGGGTCACGGAGGGCTGGCTGACCCCGGCCAGCTCGGCCAGTTCCACGCTGGACAGGAACGGGACGTCGGCGGCGCGCCGCACCATGCTGTGCGCGATGCGCCGCTGCGTGGGCGTCAGCCGGTGCCCCTCGAAGAGCGCCTGCAGACGCGCGCCCGGGCCCTCGGTGACGCTCATGACGTGACTCCCCCTCGATCCGTTCCCCGGTCTGTTGCTCGGCCTGTTCCTCTGCCTATTCACATACCGCGATTCCTGCATGCCGTTATACAGGCGAACGGAGGGCGAACACGACCGGGAACGGGCCCGAAGCGGGCGCCGGGCCCCTGCGGGCCCCCGGCCGACAACGGGGGCTACCCCCAGTGCCATGGACCGTCGGCCTGCCTACCATGATCGGTATGAGCCGAACGGACGCGCGGGACGCCGAGTTGAAGAAGGAACTCCACGCCACCTTGCAGGCCCGCAGGGAACTGGGCGACGAGTACGAGTCCGCGCTGGTCGACTCGTTCCTGGAGAAGGTCGACCAGCGCATCGACGGCGCGGTGGAGCGCCGGGTGCGCCGACAGCTCGCCGAACAGCAGACGACGACGGCCCGGGGCTCCCGGGCGCCGAAGGCCACGGACAGCTGGGGCGAGCGCTTCGGCTTCGGGATCGTCTCCCTGGTCCTGGCGGTGCCGCTGTCCGCGATCGGCGGGGGTGTGGGCAACCTGCCCGGTCTGGTGGTCGCCTGGCTGGGCATCGTCGGCGTGAACGTCGTCCAGGCCGCACGCGTCGAGCCGGGCCTGTTCGGCGGCCGCCGCCGACGGCAGGAGCCGGACGACGCCTGGGAGGAGTGAGCAGCCGCGGCGGCCGCCGAGGGCGACCGCGGAAAGGCGGTACGCGGGGACCACCGCACCCCCGTCACCGGGGGGCGGGACGACGGCGGTCCCCGCGCGGGGACGCGGGCCGGCCGGGCCGCGCGTCCTGGCGTCCGTGGAGTCCGGGAGCCGCTCCGGAGGTCCTTGACGCCGACATCCCTCACCCTGCCGGACCGGTGTTAAGCGCGTGCTGCGCGCACATGACGCCCGCGTACCACTTCCGCGAAGTACACGAAGATCACGTGTGGAGACCGCGTACGGCTCTGCTCCACGGCGTGCACGGCCGGTTCACCGGCGCTTCGCCGAAGGCCGCCACCGGCCGTCCGTCGGTTCCCGTCCGTCAGTTCCCGTCCTTGGCGAGGAAGGACAGCAGGTCCTGGCGGCTGACCACACCGGTCGGCTTGCCCTCGACCAGGACGATCGCCGCGTCCGCCTTGCCCAGCACGGCCATCAGGTCCGCGACGGGCTCACCGGAGCCGACCTGCGGCAGCGGGGCCGACATGTGCTTCTCCAGCGGGTCCTCGAGCGAGGCGTGCTTGCTGAACAGCGCGTCCAGCAGCTCCCGTTCCACCACCGAGCCGACGACCTCGGCGGCCATCACGTCCGGGTGGCCGGCGCCCGGCTTGACCACCGGCATCTGCGAGACGCCGTATTCGCGCAGCACCTCGATGGCCTGCCCGACCGTCTCGTCGGGGTGCATGTGCACGAGGGACGGAATGTGCCCGCCCTCCTTGTGGTCGAGGACGGCACCGACGCGGGCGCTCGGGCCGGCGTCCTCGAGGAAGCCGTAGTCGGCCATCCACTCGTCGTTGAAGATCTTGCTGAGGTAGCCGCGCCCGCTGTCCGGGAGCAGCACCACCACGACGTCGTCCTCACCGAGCCGCTCGGCCACCCGCAGCGCCGCCACGACGGCCATGCCGCACGATCCGCCGACGAGCAGGCCCTCCTCCTTGGCGAGGCGCCGGGTCATCTGGAAGGAGTCCTTGTCGGACACGGGGACGATCTCGTCCGCGACGGTCCGGTCGTAGGCGGTGGGCCAGAAGTCCTCGCCCACGCCCTCCACCAGGTACGGCCGCCCGGAGCCGCCCGAGTAGACGGAGCCCTCGGGGTCGGCGCCGACGACCTTGACGCGGCCGTCGCTGACCTCCTTCAGGTAGCGCCCGGTCCCGGAGATGGTGCCGCCGGTGCCGACTCCGGCCACGAAGTGGGTGATCTTCCCCTCGGTCTGCTCCCACAGCTCCGGGCCGGTGGACTCGTAGTGGCTGAGCGGGTTGTTGGGGTTGGAGTACTGGTCCGGCTTCCAGGCTCCCGGCGTCTCACGGACCAGCCGGTCGGAGACGTTGTAGTAGGAGTCGGGGTGCTCGGGGTCGACGGCGGTCGGGCAGACGACCACTTCCGCCCCGTACGCCCGCAGCACGTTGATCTTGTCCAGGGAGACCTTGTCGGGGCAGACGAAGATGCACTTGTAGCCCTTCTGCTGGGCCACGATGGCAAGACCGACCCCGGTGTTGCCACTGGTCGGCTCGACGATGGTGCCGCCCGGCTGCAGCTCTCCGCTCTTCTCCGCCGCCTCGATCATGCGCAGGGCGATGCGGTCCTTCACCGATCCGCCGGGGTTGAAGTACTCCACCTTGGCCAGGACAGTCGCCCCGATGCCCTTGGTGACGTTGTTGAGCCTCACGAGCGGGGTGTCGCCGACGAGGCTGATCATCGAGTCGTGGAATTGCACCGTTGTCTCCGGATGCTGCAAAAGGTGTGGTTGTCGTGGTGCTGCCAGCCTAGAGCCTGCTCCTGAGTCACTGTCCGCCACGACCCGGCCGGGTCGTTCACCCACCGTCGAGATTGGAACACGGTCCGTACGGGGCAAGCACTGGGTGTACGGCTTCGAGGAGGTGGCGGCGAGGCATGACACGCATGTCGAGGGCGAGAGCGGCCCGGCGGATCGCGGCGGGCGCGGCGTACGGCGGCGGGGGCGTCGGGCTGGCCGGTGCGGCCGCCGTCGGGCTGCTGCTGGCCGAGGCCCAGCTGGCGCGGCGGCGGGTGGGCAACGGCGCGACTCCTCACGTACCGAACGCGGACGGCCTGTACGGCGCCGCCTACACGGTGCCCGGTGAACCGGCGCTGCGGCTGACGATGCTGGGCGACTCCACGGCCGCCGGTCAGGGGGTGCACCGGGCCGGGCAGACCCCGGGCGCGCTGCTGGCGTCGGGCGTCGCGGCGATCGCGGAACGGCCCGTGGGGCTGAGCACGGTGGCGGTGCCCGGAGCCCGCTCCGACGACCTGGACCGGCAGGTGAGCCGGGCCCTGGCCGATCCGGCCCGGGTGCCCGACATCTGCGTGATCATGGTCGGGGCGAACGACGTCACGCACCGCCTGTCGCCCGCTCTCTCCGTCCGCCACCTGGCCTCGGCGGTACGCCGGCTGCGGACGGCCGGAGCGGAGGTCGTCGTCGGCACCTGTCCGGACCTGGGCACGATCGAGCCGGTCTGGCAGCCCCTGCGCTGGCTGGCCCGGCGGGCCTCCCGGCAGCTGGCGGCGGCCCAGACGATCGGCACGGTCGAGCAGGGCGGGCGCACGGTGTCACTGGGCGATCTGCTGGGCCCCGAGTTCGCGGCGAACCCCCGCGAGCTCTTCGGTCCCGACAACTATCACCCCTCCGCCGAGGGGTACGCCACGGCCGCCATGGCCGTCCTGCCGACCGTCTGCGCCGTGCTCGGACTGTGGCCCGCGCTGGAGGAGCGTCCCGACGCGGCCCGCCGCGAGGGCTTCCTCCCCGTCGCCCGGGCGGCGGCCGAGGCCGCTTCGGAGGCTGGCACCGAGGTCACCGCGGCCGCGTCGACGGGCCTCCGAGGGCCCTGGGCCCTCCTCAAGCGCCGCAGGCGCCGCCGGGTGCCGGAACCGGAGCTCGAGCCGGAATCCGCTCCGGCGGCGGATTCCGGGGGATCCCAGGCCAAAGCAAGCGCTTAGTAAACTGCGGTCAGAGTCACACCGCGCCCCTCGTGACCCCGCCACTACGGCCGGGTAGCTTCCCAAGCAGCCCTGCCCGACCGCCCGGTCCGCCCTCCCGCCGCCCGACCCTCTCCACGAGGCGCCACGCGCGCCGCCCCTTTCCGTTCCGTCGCCCGACCACCACCTCTCAGGAGCCGTGATGCCCGAAGCCGTGATCGTCTCAGCCGCCCGCTCCCCCATCGGCCGCGCCTTCAAGGGCTCCCTGAAGGACGTGCGCCCGGACGACCTGACCGCCTCGATCATCCAGGCCGCCCTCGCCAAGGTCCCCGAGCTGGACCCGAAGGACATCGACGACCTGATGCTCGGCTGCGGCCTGCCCGGCGGCGAGCAGGGCAACAACCTCGGCCGCATCGTCGCCGTGCAGATGGGGATGGACCACCTTCCCGGCTGCACCATCACCCGCTACTGCTCGTCGTCCCTGCAGACCTCCCGCATGGCGCTGCACGCCATCAAGGCCGGGGAGGGCGACGTCTTCATCTCGGCCGGCGTCGAGACGGTCTCCCGGTTCGCGAAGGGCAACTCCGACAGCCTTCCCGACACCCGCAACCCGTTCTTCGCCGAGGCCGAGGCCCGTACCGCCGCCGTCGCGGAGCAGGAGGGCACCACCTGGCACGACCCGCGCGAGGACGGTCTCGTCCCGGACGCCTACATCGCGATGGGCCAGACCGCCGAGAACCTGGCGCGCGCCAAGGGCGTCACCCGCCAGGACATGGACGAGTTCGGCGTCCGCTCGCAGAACCTCGCCGAGGAAGCCATCAAGAACGGCTTCTGGGAGCGCGAGATCACCCCGGTGACGCTGCCCGACGGCACGGTCGTCACCAAGGACGACGGCCCGCGCGCCGGAGTCACCATGGAGGGCGTCTCCGGCCTCAAGCCCGTCTTCCGCCCCGACGGCCTGGTCACCGCCGGCAACTGCTGCCCGCTCAACGACGGCGCCGCCGCGCTGGTCGTCATGAGCGACACCAAGGCCCGTGAGCTCGGCCTGACCCCGCTCGCCCGGATCGTCTCCACCGGCGTCTCCGGCCTCTCCCCCGAGATCATGGGCCTCGGCCCGGTCGAGGCGAGCAGGCAGGCCCTCTCCCGTGCCGGTCTCACCATCGACGACATCGACCTGGTCGAGATCAACGAGGCGTTCGCCGCCCAGGTGATCCCCTCCTACCGCGAGCTCGGCATCCCCCTGGAGAAGCTGAACGTCAACGGCGGCGCCATCGCCGTCGGCCACCCCTTCGGCATGACCGGCGCCCGCATCACCGCCACACTCATCAACTCCCTGCAGTTCCACGACAAGCAGTTCGGCCTGGAGACGATGTGCGTCGGCGGCGGCCAGGGCATGGCCATGGTCATCGAGCGCCTCAGCTGACCGGCTCGACCCGACCGACCGCCCCGACCGTCCTCCTCGCCGGCCTCTTCGGCCGACCGCCGCGGCGAGCCGCACAGTAGCCGGAGCGGCACGGTCGGTGAGACAACGGCCCGGAACCCCTGAACCACCGGGGTTCCGGGCCGTTCCGTGATCCAATCGCCCCCAGGATGTGACCTATCTCCCTCACCGAGGAGATTCAAGCAGGTCAGAGCCCTGCCCCCGCCCAGTCCGGAAACCACACTCTGTCCGTTTCGTGACGTTACGCACTGACAGATGGTTAGTCCGCCCTTCAAGCTGATGTAGGAAGTCGGGGGTCGACTTTGAACCGGGAGTACGTCAGTGAGCGCCATGCCGATCGCCCTGCTGGTCACCACGGCCGCCACCGGCGCCGTGGGCGTCGCCGTCCTGCGCAGCATCTTGGTGCTGCGCCGACAGGTCGCGGCTCTGCACACCGAGCTGGCCAGGAACAACGCCGCCGCCCTGCGCGCGCTGCTGCCCGCCGCCCGCTCGGCCCACGCCGACGAGATACGCGCGGCCGTGGCCGAGGCACTCGCGGAGGAGCGGGAGCGGGAACTCGCCGAGGCGCGGGCGTTCTGGGCCGCCCAGGAGGCCCGTGACAGCTCCGACGCGCCGACCCTGCTGGGCCTGGCCGACAGTGAGCTGTTCCTGCCGCGGCAGGCCGATTTCGTCGGTCTGGAGCCGGTGAGCGAGCCGGGCGCCGACGCCGACACGTACGCCCCGAAGGACGCCAAGGGCTCCAGGGACCCCAAGGACTCCGTCCAGGGTGGCACCCCCGCGGACTCCCCCGAGCTGGCCGCGGCCCGCCGTCGGCACCCCTCGCACCCGGACTTCGTGCCCCACCCGGTCCCGGCCGTCGCCGACGACGAGCGCACCGTGTCCACGCTGGAGGAGCTGGCCGCCTCCGAGGTGGAACTGACCGACGTCCGCCCCGGCCCGCTGGGCACGCTGGACGTCTACGTCTTCGCCGACGGCACGACGCTGTGCATGACACCGGGGCACCGCGAGACCGCGGAGCGCCTGGCCGCAGCCCTGCGCGAGGGCGAGACCCCGTTCCTGCTCGGCGGCTCCGGCGTCTCGGGCGCGTACACGCTGACCTTCGCCTGCGGCGAGGAGAACGTCTACATCCTGGCGGACCGCGTCATCGCGTCCCTCTGACCCGGGGCGCCTCCCCCGCGGGCGCCTACACCCCGGCGCGTTTCTGCGCCTCCTCCACGAGCCGCACCGCCTCCTCGACCTCCCTCTCGTCCTTCAGCACGAGGGCCAGGTCGTGGCCGGCGACGGAGATCTGGTCGGCGGCGGCGAACATGCCCGCGTCGGGCATCTCGCGGGGCTCGGTGCCCGGCTCCTCGACGCGCTGGGTCCACCGCGCCAATTCCCTGGCCAGGGCGAGTGCCTCGGCAGCGGCTCCCCGCTGCAGCCGGCTCTGCGGCGCGGCCCGCAGGCGGTCGGCGAAATGGTCCACGGCACGGGTGAGGGGCGTCGTATCAAGCACGCGGTGAGCGTACGCGGCGTGGTAGGGCTGTTGCCAACGGACGAACACTCGGGCACGGCCACCTGAAGGACCGGCTCACACCCCTGCGCTGGAGGCGCCGATGTCCCAAGTCTTCTCCGAGGAGACCCATCGCAACCTGCTCGCCCGTATCCCGCACTGCACCGGTCGTGATATCTCCGACTGGCTGCGCACCGTCGAAGAAGGCCCGTCCCTCTTCCGCTTCGAGGAGAAGGTCAGCCGGCTCCGCCACGAATACGACCTGGCGTACGGCCACGCCAAGGCGATCGTCCACGAGTACGACCTGAGAAGGGCCGCGCGCAAGCTGCTCCAGGTGCGCCCCCGTCCGCACCACGGCTAAGGGCCCCGGGGAGACCCCGGGGCCCTTCGCCTGCACGTGCCACCACCGTGGCGCGGCGTCAGTCGCTGCTGTTGAGGATCGAGATGAGCCTCAGGAACTCCAGGTAGATCCACACCAGCGTCAGCGTGAGACCGAAGGCCGCGAACCAGGCCTCCTCGCGCGGGGCACCGTAGGCGAGGCCGTCCTCGACCTGCTTGAAGTCCAGGGCGAGGAAGCAGGCACCGAGGATGATGCCGACGACGCCGAAGACGATGCCGAGCGGGCCGCTGCGGAAGCCGAGGCCGTCACCGCCGCCGAACACCGCGAACAGCAGGTTCACGCCCATCAGCAGGATGAAGCCGAGCGCGGCCGCCATCACGAAGCCGTAGAAACGGCGGTTGACGCGGATCCAGCCCGCCTTGTACGCCACCAGCACGGCGGCGAAGACCGCCATGGTGCCGAGCACGGCCTGCATGGCCGCACCGTTGGCGACGTGGGTGTCGACGATGTTGGAGATGACGCCGAGGAAGACACCCTCGACGGCGGCATACGTCAGGATCAGCGCGGGCGAGGCCTTGCGCTTGAACGACTGCACGAGCGCCAGGACCATGCCGAGCAGCGCGGCGCCGATGCCGATGCCGTAGGACCGGCTGATGTTGGCCTCGTCGACGGGCAGCAGGGCCCAGGAGAGGGCCGCGGCGACGATGAGCAGGCCGAGTGTGCTCGCCGTGCGCATGATGACGTCGTCGATGGTCATCCGGCCGGTCGCGGCCGGCGCCTGCGGCGCACCGTGCTGCAGGTCCTGCTGTCCGTACGGGTTCTGCGCGTAGGGGTTCTGCGCGTACGGGTTGCCGGTGGGCTGCGCGTACGGGTTGCCCTGCGTGGCGACAGCGGGACCCCCGGCCTGCGGCGCGGTGTTGAAGCCCGCGTAGCCGTTGTCGCGGCTGAACCCCCGTCGCGAGAAGACCGGGTTTCTGCTCCTCATTTCACTCCTCCATGGCCACACAGCATGGCCTTGGGCTCAAGAGTAATGGGTAGGCAAAGGAAAGACCCCCCTACCTCGGGAGGATCTTTCCCCTGTCATCTTGCGCAACACGCTACGCGGCTGCGTGATTCCCCTCACCCCAGGGGCCCGAACCATGACGGATCCGGAACCTGTCCGGAACCGGCCGGAGACCTCGAGCAACGCTCAGCGGTGGATCGACGACAGCCGCGGCCGGATCGTCACCAAGAGCGGTCAAGCCCTCGCGGATGCCGTGCTCAAGACCGGTTCACTCGACTGGCTCCACGCAGCCCTCGGTGAGGAGCAGGACCGAGGAGTCCGTAAGCCGTCCTGCACGGCAGGGGAGCGGTCCGGCAGCCCGCGGGGGTCACCCCACCGACACAAGAACGTCCCGGCCGTACGAAACGTACTGGAGCACGCCGGCGCCCAGGACTCCTCGGGGCGCACGTTGTCCCTGATCCGATCCAGGCAGCGGGGCACCCCCGTGACCGGCGTGGCGATCAACTCAGGGCTGTCCCACGGGTGCGCATCGAGGAGGTACCGCTCCGGGTACCGCTCGCTCGTCGCCGTGAGGAGCAGCCGCCACTCCTCGCCTTCGCCGAACTCCCCGAGATGCCGGAACACCGACGTGACGGGGCCGATGCTCTGCGAGCCCGCAGCGAGCCGCGTCTTGACGACCGCTTGGGCCAGGCTGACGGCTTGCCCACGGGAGGGCGTAGCGGTCGAGAGCCGCAGGCAGGGTGCCGGCAGTCGCGCGTGCTCCAGACGCCGTAGAAGCGGAAGTGCCCGGAGCCGGACTTGAACCGGCACGCCCCTCGCCGGGGCAGCGAGGTTTAAGCTCGCCGTGTCTGCATTCCACCATCCGGGCAGGCCATGGGCTCCGCATCGGGCACACGACGAGCCTATCGGGACCCCTCTCCCCCACAGCAGGGCGGTAGCCCCATGTTGTCTTATTTTATTGGCGCCTGAGGGGGCATCAGGCCACGGAAAACGCCATCAGCACTTGCCACCAGCCTTGCGGACGGGGGCCGGCCGCGCATGCGGAATGACGGAATTTCACCGTATGAACAAGGGCACTCCACCTGTTCTGACGATGTCCGCCGCCCGAACCGTCTCCCCCCTGGGGTCAGGTGGGCCGTCATACCCAGGTATGACGGCGGCCCCGGCGGTAAGCCCCGAGTCTCCCCCCACAACCGGAGCAGCGGCTGACTACACGGCGGTGAGCACGCGAAACGATGGAGCACGTCCCCGTTCCCGCGCAGCGCGTCGTCGTGAAAGACGTCGCCGCGAAACAGTCGTCCCGACAGGAGTGCCCATCCCGTGACCACCGCACCCTCCCCCGGACTCCGTCCGGGGGGACCCCCAGCCGACCGGACCACCGCCGTGGCCGCGCGCGCCACGGACCTGTCGAAGATCTACGGCCAGGGCGAGACCCAGGTGGTCGCCCTCGACCAGGTCTCCGTCGGCTTCCGGCAGGCGGAGTTCACCGCGATCATGGGCCCGTCGGGTTCCGGCAAGTCCACGCTCATGCACTGCGTCGCCGGTCTCGACACGTTCTCGTCCGGTTCCGTGCGCATCGGCGACACCGAGCTGGGCTCCCTGAAGGACAAGCAGCTGACCAAGCTGCGCCGGGACAAGATCGGCTTCATCTTCCAGGCGTTCAACCTGCTGCCGACCCTCACGGCCCTGGAGAACATCACCCTTCCGATGGACATCGCGGGGCGCAAGCCGGACAAGGAGTGGCTGGACACGGTGATCCGGATGGTCGGCCTGTCCGACCGGCTGGGCCACCGGCCCGCGCAGCTGTCCGGCGGTCAGCAGCAACGGGTCGCCGTGGCACGGGCGTTGTCCTCCCGGCCCGACATCATCTTCGGCGACGAGCCCACCGGCAACCTCGACTCGCGTTCCGGCGCCGAGGTGCTCGGCTTCCTGCGCAACTCCGTGCGCGAGCTGGGGCAGACGGTGGTCATGGTGACCCACGACCCGGTCGCCGCGGCCTACGCGGACCGGGTGGTGTTCCTCGCGGACGGCAGGATCGTGGACGAGATGCACGGGCCGACGGCCGACTCGGTGCTCGACCGCATGAAGAAGTTCGACGCCAAGGGCCGCACCAGCTGAGGCGGCGTCATCGGTTGCACGTCCGCCGCTGACCGATACCGCGTCACCCGTCGGCGTCCCGACGACTCCGCCGCACGTCCCGCACCCCCCGCCCTCGTACCTCTGGACCCGAGAAGACACCCAATGTTCCGTACCGCCTTGCGCAATGTGCTCGCGCACAAGGCCCGGCTCCTGATGACCGTGCTCGCCGTGATGCTCGGCGTGGCCTTCGTGTCGGGGACCCTGGTCTTCACCAACACCATCTCCGACGCTCTCCAGAAGCAGTCCGCCAAGGGCTTCGACCACATCGACGTCGCCGTCACCGCCGAGTGGAAGGAGCCCGAGGGCGACAAGGTCGGCGAGTACCACGAGCTGACCCCGGCCATGGTCGACGACAGCGCCGGGGTGCCGGGTGCCGCGCGGGCCATCGGGATCGTCCAGGGGTTCACCGCCCTCGCCGACAAGGACGGCAAGCTGATCGGCGACGGCTTCCAGTCGCAGGGCGGCAACTACTGGGGCGAGGACGACCCCCGCTACCCGCTGACCGACGGACGCGCGCCCAAGGGCGCCGGCGAGATCCTCATCGACTCCGAGACCGCGAAGCGCACCGGCTACCAGGTCGGTGACACCGTACGGATGTCGGTCGACGGTCCCGTACTGGAGCCGGTCGTCACGGGTGTCTTCACCACGGACGACGGCAATGTCGCGGCCGGCGGAAGCCTCACCCTGTTCGACACCGCGACCGCGCAGAAGCTGTTCGGCAAGGCGGGCACGTTCGACGAGATCGCCGTCAAGGCGAAGGACGGCGTCTCCGAGGCCACACTGCAGTCGCAGTTGGAGAAGGCATTGCCCGACGGCGCCGTCAGCACCAGGACCGGCGGCGAACTCGCCGACGCGCAGGCGGAGATGATCGCCTCGTCGATGAGCGGTCTGAAGCAGGGCCTGCTGGTGTTCGCCGGTATCGCGCTGTTCGTCGGTACGTTCATCATCGCCAACACCTTCACCATGCTGGTCGCCCAGCGCACCAGGGAACTGGCGCTGATGCGCGCGGTCGGCGCCTCCCGCCGGCAGGTCACGCGGTCGGTGCTGATCGAGGCGTTCCTGGTGGGGGCGGTCGCCGCCGTGGTCGGGCTGCTCACCGGTGTCGGCATCGGCGCCGGGCTGCGGTCCCTGGTGGGGTCGCTGGGCGCGACCATGCCCGACGGCCCCCTGGTGGTCACGCCGGGCACCGTCGGCACCGCGTTCGCGGTCGGCATCCTGATCACCATGCTCGCCGCCTGGCTGCCCGGTCGCCGGGCCGCGAAGATCCCGCCGGTGGCGGCGATGAGCTCGGTGCACACCCAGGCGACCACCAAGTCGCTGGTACTGCGCAACACGCTCGGCGCGCTCTTCGCGGGGGCCGGTGTCGCGGTGGTCCTCGTGGCCACGACGATGGACGCCTCGGACGGCCAGGCCCCCATGGGGCTCGGCGCGGTGCTGCTGATCATCGGTGTGTTCGTCCTGACGCCCCTGCTGTCCCGACCGCTGATCGCCGCCGCGGCTCCGGTGCTCCGCGTCTTCGGGGTGTCCGGGAAACTGGCCCGGCAGAACTCGGTGCGCAATCCGCGCCGCACCGCAGCCACCGCCTCCGCGCTGATGATCGGGCTCACCCTGATCACCGGCATGACGGTGGTGGCGGGCAGCCTGCAGAAGTCCATCGACAAGATGGCGGCCTCCTCGATCAAGGCCGACTACGTGGTGTCCATGGCGAACGGCCACGGGCTGGCGCCGGACGTGGGGCGCACGCTGCGGGAGGCCGACGGCGTCGCCGCCACCAGCCCCATGCGCAACGCGGCGGCCCGCATCGACGGGAAGACCGCCTTCCTGACCGGCGTCGACGGCGCCGCGATCGGCGAGCTGACCGAGTTCCCGGTCCGGGAGGGCGCCTTCGAGGTGGGCGGCACGCGGATCGTCGTCGACCACGAGACGGCCGAGCGCCGCGGCTGGAAGGCCGGGTCCGGTCTCACCGTCGCCTACGAGGACGGCAAGAAGCAGAAGCTGACGGTCGCCGGTGTCTACGAGGGCAACGAGATGTTCCGCGGCATCATGCTCGACACCGCGACGCTCGCCCCGCACCAGTCGGACCCGGGCGACATGCTGGTCCTGGTGAAGACCTCCGACGGCGCCTCCGACTCGGCGAAGGACAGTCTGGAGAAGGCCCTCGGCAGCAACCCCGCGATCAAGGTCCAGGACAAGCAGGACCTCTCCGACGAGTTGGCGCAGATGTTCACGCTGATACTGAACATGGTCTACGGGCTGCTGGCCATGGCCGTGCTCGTCGCGGTGATCGGGGTCATCAACACCCTGGCCATGTCGGTGTTCGAGCGGTCCCAGGAGATCGGCATGCTCCGCGCGGTCGGCCTGGACCGCAGGGGCGTCAAGCGGATGGTCCGCCTGGAGTCCCTGGTGATCTCCCTGTTCGGCGGGGTGCTCGGCATCGGGCTGGGCGTGTTCTTCGGCTGGGCGGCCGGCCGGCTCCTGGGTACCAAGATGTCGACGTACGAACTGGTCCTGCCCTGGGACCGGTTGGCGGTCTTCCTGCTGCTGGCCGGTGTCGTGGGCGTGCTGGCGGCGCTGTGGCCGGCCCGGCGGGCGGCACGGCTGAACGTGCTGCAGGCGATCAAGACCGAGTAGCCGAACGGTACGCACAGTCGAACAGCACGCGCGGGCGGGCCCCGGGGCGGTGACCGACGACCGGTCACCGCAACGGGGCCCGCCCCTTCGCGTCGGGACCCGGGGTGAGCGGGTCAGTTCCAGGTGCGGGCGCGCAGGGGGAGGCCGGAGGTGCCGGAGTCGGGGGTCTTCACGGCCAGCACCTGGTTGACGCCGATGCGGCCGTGTTCGAAGGCGAGCGCGGAGGCGGCCATGTACAGCAGCCAGACGCGGGCGCGTCCCGGGCCGGCGAGCGCGACGGCCCGGCCCCACCCCGCCTCCAGGTTCGCCACCCAGCGGCGCAGGGTGAGGGCGTAGTGCTCGCGGAGCGACTCGACGTCACGCGTCTCGAAGCCGGCCCGCTCCAGCAGGGACACCGTGCTGCCCACGGGGGCGAGTTCACCGTCGGGGAAGACGTAGGCGTCCATGAACGGGTCCAGGCGGTACGCCGATTCGTCCCGCTGCGGGCGGCGCGCGATCTGGTGGTTCAGCAGCCGTCCGCCGGGCTTCAGGAGGCGGTGCAGGGCCGTGGCGTACTCCAGGTACCGCTGGGCGCCGACGTGTTCGGCCATGCCGATCGAGGAGATCGCGTCGTAGGGGCCGTCCGGAACATCACGGTAGTCCTGGACCCGGATCTCGACGCGGTCGGTGAGTCCTTCGTCGGCGACGCGCTTGCGGGCGTAGGCGGCCTGTTCCTGGGAGAGGGTGATGCCGACGACGCTCACGCCGTGCTCGCGGGCGGCGTGGACCGCCATGGAGCCCCAGCCGCAGCCGACGTCCAGCAGGCGCCGGCCCGGCGTCAGGGCGAGCTTGCGGCAGACGAGTTCCAGCTTGTCGCGCTGGGCCTCCTCGAGGGTGCCCTGCGGGGGCGGGGCCGGCCAGTAGGCGCAGGAGTACACCATGGACGGGCCGAGGACGATCTCGTAGAAGTCGTTGCCGACGTCGTAGTGGTGGCTGATGGCGCGTCGGTCGCTGCGCTTGGTGTGCAGGCCGCGGCGGGGCCTGCGGGCCTCCTCCGGAGGCGGGCCGGGCGGCAGCGGCGGGCCCGCCAGCGCGAGGAGGCCGCGGACGGCGGAGCGGACCTCGGGGTCGCGCAGCGACCGGGCCGGGGCGGGGGCGTCCTCACCGCGCTCCCAGAGGAGGCCGGAGAGCAGGTCGAGGGTGGTGTAGAGGTCGCCGTCGAGGCCGAGGTCGCCGGTCACCCAGGCGCGGGCGAGGCCGAGTTCGCCCGGCTTCCACAGCAGATGGCGCACGGCCCGGCGGTTGCGTACGACGAGTGTCGGTGCGCCCGGGGGGCCGGCTTGTGATCCGTCCCAGGCGCGGATGCGCAGGGGGACGGGTGTGCCCAGCAACTGTTCGACGAGGCCCTTCAGCCGCGGAGCGGCGTCTCTCATGGTGTACACCTCCGCTAGGTGCGTCCCCTGCTCGAGCGAGGTCGAGAGCTCGGGGAAGGCAGTCCCGGAATGTCCTCACCACGTAAGCACCTGCGGGCCGCCGGACAATACCCGGCGCGCGCCAGGACCGGACAAAAGCACCGAAGGGGCCGCCCGCACCACGGATGGCGGGCGACCCCTTCGGGTGACCGATGGGCCCGGGACCGGACGGGCCCGGGACCGGAGACCGGCGACTCAGGAAGCCTTGGCCTCGGCCTTCTCCCCGGTCTTCTCGGTCTTCTCGGTCTTCACCGGTTCGGCGGCCGCGGGCACCGGGGCCGGCTTCGCGGCCTCGTAGAACTCCTCGCGCGGGGACTGGATCGCGCCCAGCGAGACGACCTCGCGCCTGAGGAACATGGCGAGCGTCCAGTCGGCGAAGACCCGGATCTTGCGGTTCCACGTCGGCATCGCCATGCCGTGGTAGCTCCGGTGCATGTACCAGGCGAGACGGCCCTTGAGCTTGATCTTCATCTTGCCGACGACGATCATCGCGACGCCCTTGTGCAGGCCGAGGCCCGCCACCGCGCCCTTGTTGGCGTGGCTGTACTCCTTCTGCGGGAAGCCCCGCATGGCGGAGACCACGTTGTCGCCGAGCACCTTGGCCTGGCGCAGCGCGTGCTGGGCGTTCGGCGGGCACCAGGCGTTCTCGTTGCCGGCCTTGCGGCCCACGAGGTCCGGCACCTGGGCGTTGTCGCCCGCGGCCCAGATGTAGTCGCTGCCGGTGACCTGGAGGGTCGGCTGGGTGTCGACGTGGCCGCGCGGGCCCAGCGGGAGGCCGAAGCGGGCCAGGGCCGGGTTCGGCTTGACGCCCGCCGTCCACACGATGGTGTTGGAGTCGACCTCGAGGCCGTTCTTCAGCACGACGTGGCCGTCGACGCAGGAGTCCATGGAAGTGGAGAGGTAGACCTCGACGCCGCGGCCCTCGAGGTGCTCCTTGCCGTACTTGCCGAGCTTCGGACCCACCTCGGGGAGGATCTTGTCGGCGGCGTCGACGAGGATGAAGCGCATGTCCTCACGGGACACGTTCTTGTAGTACTTGGCCGCGTCCCGGGCCAGGTCCTCGACCTCACCGATGGTCTCCGCGCCCGCGAAGCCACCACCGACGAAGACGAAGGTGAGCGCCTTGCGGCGGATCTCCTCGTCCGTGGTGGAGTCGGCCTTGTCGAGCTGCTCGAGGACGTGGTTGCGCAGGCCGATGGCCTCCTCGATGCCCTTCATGCCGATGCCCTGCTCGGCGAGGCCGGGGATCGGGAAGGTACGGGAGACCGCGCCGAGCGCGATCACCAGGTAGTCGAAGGGCAGTTCGTAGGCCTCGCCGACCAGCGGCGCGACCGTGGCGACCTTGCGGTCCTGGTCGATGGTGGTGACCCGGCCGGTGAGGACCTCCGCCTTGGGGAGCACGCGTCGCAGGGGGACGACGACGTGCCGCGGGGAGATGTTGCCGGCGGCGGCTTCGGGCAGGAAGGGCTGGTAGGTCATGTACGACCGCGGGTCGACGACGGTGACGGTCGCCTCGCCGTAACGCATCTTCTTCTGGATGCGCCGAGCTGCGTACAGGCCTACGTACCCACCGCCTACTACGAGGATCCTGGGACGCTCCGTGGTGCTCATGCCATCGAGTATCCCCCCGCCCCCGGGGGTGGGCTCGTGCGCCCCTTCACAAGCTCAACCAGTGCCTGTGTTACACTTCCCGACTTTTGTGATCAAGCCCATGCCGGGGAACGGGAACGAGTACTCGACGTGATCCGTTGTCAATACCTCGTGAGCTGCATCTCTTTGAATTTCCGGGCACCACGAGGCCATGAAGGGGGCTTCTGCGGCGACCGGCTCGGGGGCACCCGTCCACCCCTTCTGAACGTGTTCAAAGGGTGTTTGGGGGCTCGAAAGGATCAACCGGAGCCCATTCTTCGGCCCACCGGGGTCGATTCCTTGTGAAGAACTTCACGAACTTTCCCGCCGCCACCCGCCGGAAGGGGCCCATCGGCCCCTTCCGATCACCGCTCAACCGGTATCCGCACTGCTCAGCAGAGTGCTACTCGCCGGCGGCGACGGACCACGCGATGCCGTCCAGGATGTCGTGTTCGCTGACCACGACCTCCTTCGCGTCGATCCGTTCCATGACCGAGAGGAGGACCAGAGCGCCCGCACCGATCACGTCGACGCGGCCCGGGTGCATGGACGGGACCGCCGCGCGCTCCGCGTGGGTGGCACGCAGCAGCCACTCGGTGATCTCGCGGACGCGCTCCCGGGAGATCCGGGAGTGATGGATGGCGGTCGAGTCGTACGCGGGAAGCTCCTGGGCGATCGCCGAGACCGTGGTGACCGATCCGGCCAGGCCGACCAGGGTGCGCGCCTCGCGCAGCGGGACCGTCTCCTCGGCCCGGTCGAGTGCGGCCTCGATGTCGGCACGCATCGCCGCGATCTGCCGCTCGGTCGGCGGGTCCGCCACCGCTCCGTCCCGCACCAGGTGCCGCTCGGTCATCCGCACGCAGCCCACGTCGACGGACCGGGCCCCGCGCACGCGGTCGTCGCCGACGACGAACTCGGTGGAGCCGCCGCCGATGTCCACGACCAGGAACGGGCGGCGCAGGTCCGCACGCCCCGTCAGCTCCTTGGTGGCGCCGGTGAAGGAGAACTCGGCCTCCTGGTCGCCGGAGATGACCTCGGGCTCCACGCCGAGGATGTCCAGCACCCCGCGCACGAACTCGTCCCGGTTCTCGGCGTCGCGGGAGGCTGAGGTGGCCACGAAGCGCAGGCGCTTCGCACCGTGCTTCTCGATGATCTCCGCGTACTCGCGGCAGGCGGCGAACGTCCGCTCCAGCGCCTCGGGGGCGAGCCGACCCGTGCGGTCGACGTCCTGGCCGAGCCGGACGATCGTCATGCGCCGGTCCAGGTCGACGAGTTCACCCGTCCGCGGGTCGGCGTCGGCCACCAGGAGCCGGATGGAGTTCGTACCGCAGTCGATGGCGGCCACCCGGGACCCCGCGCTCACTGCGCGTCCTCCTTCGAGGTGGACGCCGCGTCGCCGGGCAGGGTCACGCAGGGGCCCTTGCGCCACCACTGGGGCAGCATCGCGAGCGCCTCGTCGCCCAGCGGGTTGACGCCGGGGCCGGCGGCCAGCGAGTGGGCGACCAGGACGTGCAGGCACTTCACCCGGTCCGGCATTCCGCCGGCGCTCGGGAAGTTCTTCAGTTCCTCGATCTCGTCACGGCGCCGGATGTAGTCCTCGTGCGCCGCGCGGTAGGCGGCCGCCAGCTCCGGGTCCGTCGCCAGCCGGTCCGTCATCTCCTTCATCACGCCGTTCGCCTCCAGCGTGCCGATCGCGGAGTTCGCCTTCGGGCACGTCAGGTAGTACAGCGTCGGGAAGGGGGTGCCGTCGGGCAGCCTGGGTGCGGTCTCGACGACGTCGGGCTGTCCGCAGGGACAGCGGTGCGCGATGGCGCGCAGCCCGCGCGGGGGTCGTCCGAGCTGCTGCTTGAAGGCCTCGACGTCCGCGTCGGTCGGCTCGGTGCGCGGGGTCGTGGGCGGGAGGGTGTCCATGCGTGTCTTTCTGCGGGTCTCTGTACGGGGCGTGCGGCCTTTTCCGGACTCCCGAAGGGCTCCTGAAGGACTCCGAAGGGCTTCAGGGGCCCAGAGGGCTCCGAAAGGGGCTCCGGAAGGTGGTTGGCCCGGAACGACGGCTGAGGGTAATAAGGCTAAACCCGGGAGCTCACCGCGCGGCGGCGTCCGATTTGTCGACCCCGTCCCAGACGTTCGCGTACCAGGGGCGGTCGGCCGCTCCGAGGTCGGTGCGCGACTTCTCGGCCGTGCCCGGGTCGATCACGATGTAGCCGGTCTCGCCGGGCATGACGTAGTGCAGCCGCTCGCGGGCCCGCTGCTCGGCGTAGGCGTCGTCCTGCCAGCGCGCCTTGAGGTCGCGCAGCTGCTCGACCCGCCGGCGGGCCTCCTCCTGCTCCTGCCGGAGGTCGGCGATCTCGGCGCGCTGGGACACGTACTGCCGCATGGGGTAGGCGAGCGCCACGATCAGCGAGCAGACCACCAGGGCGAGCAGCGCGGCCCGGCCGGTCAGCCGGGAACGGCGGGCCTGGCGTCTGGTCTGCGAGCGGTAGACCCGGGCCGCGGTCTGCTCACCGATCAGCCGGATCCTGGTCGCGGTGGAGAAGCGGTCCCGGTCCTTCACGGCCATGTCCCCGTCTCCCGTTCACATTTCATACGCGCGTACGTCCCCGGACACGGTACGGGACCGTGTCCGGGGACGTACGGACGACTGGCTGAGCGGCGTCGTCAGGCGTTGCGGAACCGCGGGAAGGCGCTGCGGCCCGCGTACACCGCGGCGTCGTCGAGGATCTCCTCGATGCGCAGCAGCTGGTTGTACTTGGCCACGCGCTCGGAGCGGGCCGGGGCGCCGGTCTTGATCTGGCCGCAGTTGGTGGCGACGGCCAGGTCGGCGATGGTGACGTCCTCGGTCTCGCCGGAGCGGTGCGACATCATGCACTTGAAGCCGTTGCGCTGGGCCAGCTCGACGGCGTCCAGGGTCTCGGTCAGCGAGCCGATCTGGTTCACCTTCACCAGCAGCGCGTTGGCGGCGCCGTCCTCGATGCCGCGGGCCAGGCGCTCCGGATTGGTGACGAACAGGTCGTCGCCGACGATCTGGACCTTGTCGCCGAGCTTGTCGGTGAGGGCCTTCCAGCCCGCCCAGTCGTCCTCGAACAGCGGGTCCTCGATGGAGACGAGCGGGTAGTCCGCGACGAGTCCCTCGTAGTACTCCGTCATCTCGGCGGCGGAGCGCTCCTTGCCCTCGAAGAGGTACGAGCCGTCCTTGTAGAACTCGGAGGCGGCGACGTCGAGCGCGAGGGCGATCTGCTCGCCCGGGGCGTAACCGGCTTCCTTGATGGCCTCGAGGATGAGGTCGAGGGCCTCGCGGTTGGAGCCGAGGTTCGGGGCGAAGCCGCCCTCGTCGCCGAGGCCGGTGGACAGGCCGCGGCTCTTCAGCACCTTCTTCAGGGTGTGGTAGACCTCGGTGCCCCAGCGCAGGGCCTCGGAGAAGGACTCCGCGCCGATCGGGGCGATCATGAACTCCTGGATGTCCACATTGGAGTCCGCGTGCGAGCCGCCGTTGAGGATGTTCATCATCGGCACCGGCAGCAGGTGCGCGTTGGGTCCGCCCAGGTAGCGGAAGAGGGGCAGGTCGCTGGCCTCGGAGGCGGCGTGGGCGACGGCCAGGGAGACACCGAGGATGGCGTTGGCGCCGAGGGAGCCCTTGTTGTCGGTGGCGTCCAGGTCGAACATCGCCTGGTCGATCAGGCGCTGCTCGGTGGCGTCGTAGCCGACCAGCTCCGGGCCGATCTGCTCGATGACGGCCAGGACGGCCTTCTCCACTCCCTTGCCCTGGTAACGGTCGGGGTCGCCGTCACGGAGTTCGATGGCCTCGAAGGCACCGGTGGAGGCGCCGGACGGGACGGCGGCACGACCCGTGCTGCCGTCGTCGAGGCCGACCTCGACCTCGACGGTGGGGTTGCCTCGGGAGTCCAGGATTTCCCGGGCTACGACGACGTCGATGGACGGCACGAGCATCTCCTTCATGGATGTGACGTGGATCAGCCGGACCACGGGGGCCCTGCGGGACCGAGCCTATCCGGCTCCGGGCGATCGGCCATCCGACCGGCCGCCCCTCGGACGGAACCGAAAGTAAATTGTTTCCGAACGGAACAAAGACGGGTCCGGAAACCGGGACCACTCTCGCGCCCTCCGGTCGGCACCGACCGCCGAACACCGAAAAGATCCGCCATGTACGGAAAAGCCCCGCCCCGGTGCGTACGGGGAACACGCACCGGGGCGGGGAGGGGGAGGGGGCTCCGTGGGGACGGAGCCCTGAGCCTGCGGCCGCCGCCTTACTTCAGGTGCAGCTGCTGGCCCGGGTAGATGAGGTCGGCGTCCTCGACGATGTCGTCGTTCAGCTCGAACAGCTTGTTCCAGCCGCCCTTGACATCGTGCTCCTCGGCGATCGAGCTGAGGGTGTCGCCCTTGACGACCTTGTACTCGCCGTCGCCCTTCTCGACCTTCTCGCCGGTCGGGGTGGTGACGGTCTCCTTCTCGGCGGCCGGACGCTCGTCGGAGCGGGAGGCCTTCTGCTCGGTGGAGCGCTCGGGGACGGAGCCGGTGTTCTGCTTCTGAGTGCTCTGCTTCTGGGTGTTCTGCGAGGAACCGTTGTTCTGGTTCCCGGCGCTCTGGCCGGCGCCGCCACCGGTGTAGGCGGCGTTGGACAGGCCCTTGCCGCAGACCGGCCAGGCGCCCTTGCCCTGGCCCGCGAGGACCTTCTCGGCTATCTCGATCTGCTGGGCCTTGCTGGCCCGGTCGGCGGTGGCGGCGTACTGCGTGCCGCCGTAGCCGGCCCAGGTGGAGGCGGAGAACTGCAGACCGCCGTAGTAGCCGTTGCCGGTGTTGATGGACCAGTTGCCGCCGGACTCGCACTGGGCGACGGTGTCCCACTCGGAGGCGGTGGCTGCGGAAGCGTTGCCGGCCGCCATCAGCGGGGCGGCGACGGCGGCACCGGTGACGCCTGCGACGGCGATGACCCGGGTGGCCTTGGACGGACGACGGTGCTTGCCCTTGCCGGAAAACAGCATGGAAGGATCCCCTCACCGACGCCTACGAGGTGAGCTGTCGGGTTCGGGCCGGTTGAGTTGCCCGGCCGCGTCCCTCACGGGACACGGCTTCACCCCTAGCCGATCCGGCGTCAATCACCGGATGCGGCACCTACCTTGGTTCCCCCGCTCCTGCCTACGGCGCATGACGCGACGACTGTTCCCGTGCTGCCACTGGCAGGATTCGGCGTGGCGGCAGCCGGGGCCCGCGGTGGCGAGCGGTCCTGACGGTAGACACGCTCGCTGCGGATAATCAAAGACGATCAGGGCTTCTGAGACCTATCTCTCATCGCCTTTATAACGGACATTCAGCGCGAAATGTGACCTCAACTGCCGCCATCGACACGTCCGTTCGAACGTCAGCCTTCAGCCGATCCGAACCCGAAGGCAAGCGCCTGACCGGGAAGGATGGGACTGGAGCCCGCCGCGCCCGCACCCTCGCCACCCCCGCCGTACTGGGCGAGCCAGCCGCCGAGCGCAAGGGAGTCGGAGACGGCCGAGGAGTCACTCCCGGCACCCGCGGGCGCCCTGTCGGCCGGGGACGAGACGTCGAGGCCGCGCGAGAAGCCGAGACCGCCGCGCGAGGTGTGCCGGCCGGAGGCTCCGGCCTCGCGGTCCTCGTGCGCCTCCTCCTCGGCACTGGCGCCGCGGTGGCGGCCGGTGGGGGCCTCGCTCGCGGACGCGTCCGAAGAACCCGCCTTCTGCCCCGAATTGCCCGAATCATCCCCCTTGGCGGAGGCCGAGGCGGAGGGAGAAGCGGAAGCGGAGGGAGAGGCGCCGGACTCGGCGTCCGAATTGCCGTACTCGGACGATTCACCCGCCTTCTGCCCCTTATTGCCCTCAGCGCCCTTGCCGCCCTTGTTGCCCTTGTCGCCCTTGTTGTCCGACGAGGCGTCGGAGGACTGCGAGGGCGACGGAGTGGCGGAGCTCCCGGTACCGGACGAGTCGTACGACGAGCCGCCGTCCGCGCCGGTGTCCGCACCGGCCTTGCCCGAGTCGGTGTTCAGACCCGACAGCAGGCCGCAGGCCCGCCACGCGCCGACCCCCTGGTCGGCGAGGATCTTCTCGGCCACGGTTATCTGCTGGCCGCGGCTGGCCTGGTCGGCGCTGGACGCGTAGTCGAGGCCGCCGTACTTCTCCCAGTCCGCCTGGGTCAACTGCAGGCCGCCGTAGTAGCCGTTGCCGGAGTTCTGGCTCCATGAGCCACCGGACTCGCACTCCGCGACCCGGTCCCAGGTCGCGCCCTCGGCCGCACTGGCGCCGCTGGCCCCGAGAAGCGGAATCGCGATGGCTGAGCCGGTCACTCCGGCGGCGACGACGAGAGCCGGAGCCTGGCGGGGGCGACGGTGACGACCGTTCCCGGAGAGCATGCGGAGACCTTTCGCAGGACAACAGTTACCCGCACGGCGAGTCGAACTGCGCAGCTGTGCAACCGAGGCACCGTGCTTGAGGGGTGAACGTAGCCGCAGACAATCACTTGTCACAAGTTCATGCCGCGCAGATCACACGAAGATCACAGAGTTGAGCGGGCGTCACGTTTGTGCCGCTTCGGCGACGAGGCGACGGACCGTGTCCGGAGGGGTCCCGACGGTCACGCCGGAAGCCTACGGAGGCTGCACAAAAGCCACTTCGGCGGCAACCCGGCGGCCGTCACGGGCCCGTCCGGCGGGTCGCTACGGCAAATGTCCGATGACCGTTCAGGAAATCACTTCGGCCATGGGCTGAATTCCACCGGCAGGGTCCGCAGTCCGCGCATGATGAGCCCGCCGCGCCAGCGCAGTTCGGCCGGATCCGACGCGAGTCTGAGGTCCGGCAGCCGGGTCAGCAGCGTGGCGAGCGCGGTCTGGCCCTCCAATCGGGCCAGCGGGGCACCCAGGCAGTAGTGGATGCCGTGGCCGTACCCCAGATGCTGGTTGTCCCGCCGGGCGAGGTCGAGCACGTCGGGATCGGCGAACCGCTCCGGGTCGCGGTCCGCGGCGGCCAGGACGACGAGGACCGGGTCGCCGGCCGCGATGTGCTGTCCGCCGAGGGTGAGCGCCTCGGTGGCGAACCGCCAGGTGGCCAGCTCCACGGGCCCGTCGTAGCGCAGGAGTTCCTCCACACCGGTCTCCAGCAGCCCGCGCTCCCCGGCGGCGAGGGACCTCTGCAGCCGGTCACGCTGCTCGGGGTGGGTGAGCAGGGCGTAGGTGCCGTTGCCGATGAGGTTGACGGTGGTCTCGAAGCCGGCGAACAGCAGGATGAACGCCATGGCGGCGGCCTCGTTCTCGGTGAGGTGCTCGCCGTGGTCGGAGGCGCGGATCAGACCGGAGATGAGGTCCTCGCCGGGGGCGGGTTCGGCGGGCAGTGCCTCCCGCTTGCGGTGGATGAGGTCGGCGAGGTAGCCGCGCATCTTCTTCACCGACCGGGCGACCCCGCCCCGGGGCCCGCCCTGGTGCCGGATCATCATGCCCGCCCAGTCCCGGAAGTCGTCCTGGTCCTCCCGGGGGACGCCGAGCAGGTCGCAGATGGCGTAGATGGGGAGCGGGAAGGCGAACTCGTGGATGAGGTCGGCGGAGCCGCGCTCCGCGAACCGGTCGATGAGCCCGTCGGTGAGCTCCTGCACCCGGGACTCGAACTCGGCGACGCGGCGCGGCGTGAACGCCTTGCTGACCAGTCTGCGCAGCCGGGTGTGGTCCGGCGGGTCGATGTTGAGCAGGTGCGTCATCAGCTCGGCCTTGCGCTCACCGGGGATGCCGGTCTTCCCCTTGGCGTGGGCGGGCTCGTCGTGGTGCGCCGGGTTCTTGGAGAGGCGGGGGTCGGCGAGGGTCTGCCGGGCGTCGGCGTACCGGGTGACCAGCCAGGCCTCCACCCCGCTGGGCAGCCGCGTCCGGTGCACGGGCGCGTGCTCACGCAGCCAGGCGTAGGCGGGGTAGGGGTTGCTCGCGAACTCCCAGGTGAAGAGTTCGGGCGCGATGTTCTCGGGCTGGGGCGGGTGCTGGTCGGTCACGCCCCGACCGTATCTGTCCCCTCCTCCTCGAAGGCCCTCCCTTTACTCCCCTTACCCCCCTTGCCCCCTTACTTCCTCGTCACTTGCCGCCCGTCTCCTCGCCGGTTCCTTCCGCGGCCCGTATCGCGTCCCGGTACGCGCGGGCCGCCGCGCGCAGGGCCGCCTCCGGGTCGACGCCCTCCGCCTCGGCCCGTACCGCCAGGGCGAGCAGCTCGTAGCCGATGCCCTCGACCCGGGGCAGGGGGACGTCGAGGCCCGCGGTGCGGACGCGGGAGGCCAGTTTGGCGGCGAGGGCCAGGCCGGGCTGGCCCATGGGGATGCCCTCGGTGACCGAGGTGCGCTGCTTCTCGACGGCCTTGGTCCGCAGCCAGTGCGCCTTGACCTCCTCGGGAGTGGTCGCCGTCTCGTCGCCGAAGACATGGGGGTGGCGGTGGATGAGCTTGGCGACGATGCCGCCGGCCACGTCGTCGACGGAGAAGGGCTCCTCCGGATGCTCCTCGGCGATCCGGGCGTGGAAGACGACCTGGAGGAGGACGTCGCCCAGTTCCTCGCGCAGTTCGTCCCGGTCGCCCTCCTCGATCGCCTCGACGAGTTCGTACGCCTCCTCGATGCCGTACTTGGCCAGGCCCTTGTGGGTCTGCAGTGAGGACCAGGGGCACTCGGCGCGGATGCGGTCCATGACCTGGACGAGGTCGAGCAGGCGGGCGCCCGGCAGGTCGTAGGAGGCGGGGAGCAGTTCCAGCTCCGGCATCCGCACGCGGCCGGTGCCCGCGAGACGGGCCAGGCCGTCGGTCAGGGCGGGTTCGCCCTCGCCCGTCGCCACGACGACCACGGTCCGCCCGCCGGCGCAGGCATCGACCAGGTCCTGGGCGGCCGGTGCCGCCTCCTCGACGGCTATGCCCGCCTCCCGCAGATACGGCAGCTGCGGATGGGCGCCGTCCGCGCACAGCACCCGGTCGGCCGCGTGCAGGGCCTGCCAGGCGGGCCAGGACAGCAGGCCGGGCGCGACACGGTGGCTGGTGGTGAGCAGGACGACGCGGCCGGACGGTGCGGCGGAGGGGGCTGCGGGACTGGTTGCGTTCACGATCCGAAACTAACCCACGGTGCCGCCGGCCCCCGAAAGTTGTCCACAGGGGGCCGACGCGGTGTGACAGTAGGCCTGCCGCCTCAGGCGATCGGCTGGACTCCGTCCACCGTGACGTCCCGGACCCACGGGGTCCTGGCGTCGACGCGGCTGCTCTTCTCATCGTCCCAGGTGCCGTAGCGCGGGTTGAGGTCGACGTCGAGCTTCCTGCTCGCCTCGGACAGGGCCTGCCAGAACTCGGGCCGGCTGGTGTCGGTGCCGAGCCGCTGGGCGAGCTTCTGCGCCTGGACCTGGAGGCGGAGGTTGTCGTCGAGGCGCCGCGGCGGGATGCCGTACTGCTGCAGCCAGGCCGTCTCCAGCGCCTCGGCTCCGCCTGCCTGCTGCTCCAGGCCGGCCCGCATCCCCTGGACCTCCTTGGGGGTGACGGTCACCCCGGCGTCGCGCGCGGCGCGCTCCAGCACACGGTCCAGGACCATGCCGTGCAGGGTGTCGCGGGTGAGGCTGCCGGTGCGGGCGATGGCCTGTTCGTACTGGGCCTCCGGCACCGCCTCCTGCTGGGCCGCGCGGATCTCGCCGACCCGGTTCTCCAGCTGCGACACCGTGATCCGCTGGCCGCCCACGACGGCCGCCGCGCCGGGATGCGCGTCGTTCCCGCAGGCGGTGAGCAGGGGGGCCGTCGCCATGAGGGCGGCGGTGAGGAGGAGCGCGGTGCGACGACGGCGGTGCAAGGAAACCTCCTGAGGAGAGCTTGTGCGGCGGTGCACAAAGTCCTGCGGTGATCGATAGTAGGCAGCGGCCGGGCTCTGGCCAACCCATTCGACCAACGATTCACCGCGACTTCGGGCACCGCCGCCCCGCGCCCGCCGGGCGGGGCGGCCCGCGATCCGTGGCGGCGCTGCCGGTGACACACCGACCCACCGGTCAGGCGGCGGCCAGCTCACACCAGACGACCTTGCCCCGGTTGCCCTCCCTCGCCAGCGGCTGCCACCCCCACAGATCCGCGTAGGCCTTGACCAACGCCAGCCCGCGCCCCTCCTCCAGGTCCACGACCCGCTCCAACGGCACCGGCGGCTCCGGCGGCGCGGGGTCCGCGTCCCACGCTCCGATCCGCAACACCCCCGCCGCCCACCGCACCCGCAGGGCGGCGGGTCCCTTGGTGTGCCGCACGGCGTTGGAAACCAGCTCGGTGGCGAGCAGTTCGGCGATGTCGACGAGACGGATCAGGCCGTGCATGGTGAGGATCAGGCGGAGGGTCCGGCGGCTGATCGTGACGGCGCGGGGATCGTTGGGGATGTAGAGGCAGTACTCCCAGGGGTCGGCCGTGGTGCCGGTTCCGGACATGGGTCAGCTCCTGTCGTCGGGGGAGGGGTCGGGTTCTACAGCGGTGTGCGGGCGGTGGCATCGCCGCAGCCGTCATGGCAGGACGGAGCGGTGCACTCCCAGGGTCCCGGAATGCCGCAGCGTGTGCGTCGCGTCACTGACGGTAGATCTAAATCTAGGGACGCGGCAAGCCGGTCGCGTAATCTGACGCCGAACGAGTCGCGTCCACAAGCACGTCAGGGAGCCGGACCATGGTGAAGAGGCGCGAACCAACGGCACGCCAGATGCGACTGGCAACCGAACTGCGCAGACTCCGTGAGACCGCGGGCCTCAACTCCCGCCAGGCAGCCGGGCTGCTCGGCGTGAGCCCCGCCCAGATCACCCACATCGAGTCCGCGCTCGCGGGCGTGAGCGAGCAGCGCCTCCGTCGCCTCGCCTCCCACTACGCCTGCACCGACAAGGAGTTCATCGACGCCCTGGTGACGATGGCCACCGACCGGACGCGCGGCTGGTGGGAGGAGTACCGGGGTCGCCTCCCCACGTCATTCCTGGACTTGTCCGAACTGGAGCACCACGCGCGGTTCCTGCGCCATGTGGCGGTCCTGTACGTACCGGGCCTGCTGCAGACGGAGGACTACGCGCGTGCCGTCTTCTCGTCCAGGCTGCCGGAACTGACCCCCGAGGAAGTCGAGTTGCGCATCCAGCACCGGAGGGAGCGCCAGGAGTTCACCATCCCGTACGAAGCGGTGATCCATGAGGCGGCACTCCGGATCAGAGTCAGCGACCGTGCCACCTCAAGGGCCCAGCTCACCCGGCTACTCGAACTCTCCGAAGCGGACCACATCACCGTGCGCGTCATCCCCTTCGACCTGGACGGCTTCGCCAGCGCCTCAAGCACGATGACGTACGTGGGCGGCCCCCTGCCCAAGCTCGACACCGTGGTCCGCGACGCGCTGCACGGCTCGGCCTTCATCGATTCCGAGGCTCAGCTCAACACCTACCGAACGAGTTTCCGTAAGGTGGAGGCCGCGTCACTCGAACCCGAACAGTCGCGTGAATTCGTCCACAGGCTGGCGAAGGAGTTGTGAGGAACCCCATGGACACCTGGCGGAAGTCGTCCTACTCGGGCCCGGGTGACGGCAACGAGTGTGTCGAGATAGCGAACTCCCCCACCCACATAGCCGTCCGCGACTCAAAGGCCCCGTCCAGGGCCACCCTCACCTTCCCAGCCGGCGCCTTCAACACCTTCGTCCAAGCCCTCAAGGGCGAGGACTGCCCGACGGGGACCGACCTCGCCGGATTCCAAGACTGATCAGCCCGGCGCCAGCCGGTCGTCGCCGGTGGCTCGGGCGAGCTGGGGCCGGGGCTTGTCTCCGCTGCGGTCAGGTCATCCGCGCATCTGTCCCAACCAGCCCAGCGTGCGGCGGATGTCGGCGGCGAGCGGGTGGCCGGGGCCCTGGGCGCGCTCCACGTCGTGCAGCAGCCGGACCAGGGTCTCGTGCGCGGCGGGGCGGTCGCCGAGGGCGAGCAGGAGGTGGCCGATGCGGCGGCGGACGTCATGGGCGAGCTGCGGGTCGCCCGCGGCCACGTACCGGTTCTCGTAGTACGGCAGCAGTGCCCGGTACTCGGCGAGCGCCGCCACCGGGTCGCCGAGCTGCTCCAGGCACTGGGCGGCCTCGTAGCGGTGGCGCAGGGACTCCGGGTCGGCCTGGCCCGCCTCGGCGGCGCGTTCGGAGGCGAGGCGGCGCAGTTCGGGCAGCGCGCGCCGGTACTGGCCGTCGTCCAGGAGGGTGGCCGCGTACTGCTTGCGCAGGGTGCGCACGACCGGGGAGCGCTCGCCGTGCTGTTCCGCGGCGACCGGCAGGATCCTGCCGAGGATGTCCACGGCCTGGGTGATACGGCCCTCGCCGAGCAGCCGCTTGACCTCGTCCACGGCGGCGGCGACATCGGCCTTCTCCGCGACGGGTGCGGGCGGTGTGGCGGGGGCGGGTTGGGGCGCGGGTGTGCGCGCGAGGTCCGGCCAGGGGGCGTGCGGGCGCAGGAAGGGGCGTGTGGGGTCGAGGGGCGCCCCGGTGGGCGTGCCCCGCGACGGCAGCAGCAGCGTCAGGTGCTCGTAGACCTCCTGGGCGGAGGCGGGGCGGTGCTGCGGGTCCTTGGCGAGCAGGCGCAGCACCAGCGCCTCCAGGGCCTCGGGGACCTCCTGGCGGATCTGGCGCACCGGCCGCGGCGCCTCGTAGAGGTGCCGGTGCAGCACGCCGAGCGCTGTCGAGCCCGCGAAGGGCACGTCGCCGCTGAGCAGTTCGTGCAGCAGCACACCGAGTGCGTACAGGTCCGTGTAGGGGCCGACCGCGCCGCCCATCGCCTGCTCGGGGGCCATGTAGGCGGGTGAGCCGATGGGCGAACCGGTGTGGGTCAGGCGGGTGGTGTCGCTGTCCATCACGGAGGCGACCCCCAGGTCGAGCACGGTGACCGTGCCGTCCTGCTTCACCATCACGTTGCGCGGCTTGAGGTCGCGGTGGACGATCGGCACGGCGTGCACCGCGCTCAGCGCGGCACACAGCTGCGCGGCCACCGCCACCGCCCACTGCCACGGGTACGGGTTGTGCTCGGCGAGGTGGTCGCCGAGGTCGGCGCCGTCGACGTACTGCATGACGAGGAACAGTTCCTCGCCCGCGCTGCCCGCGTCGTGCACGGTGACCAGGCCCGGGTGGTCGACCTGGGCGGTCACCCGGCACTCGCGCACGAAACGGCGGCGCAGTTCCTCGGCCTCCTGCCCGGCCACCTTGTCCGGGCGCAGCAGTTTCACCGCCACCCGCCGGTCCAGCCGCTTGTCGTAGGCCGTCCAGACCTGCCCCATGCCGCCCTGCCCGATGAGCGTGGACAGTTCATAGCGGCCGGCGATGACACGCCCCGCCGTCACACTCACCGTCCACCGTGGCCGTGGCCGTGACCCTGGTCGCCGCCCTCGTGCCCGTCGCTCCTGCGCAGGTAGTCGCTGAGCTCGTCGAGTTCGGCGCGCACCTGGTCGATACGGGCCGGCTGCCCGGGACGCTGCTGCGGCACCGGGGGCACGGGGGTGGACGGCGCGGGGTGGTGCGGTCCGGGCGTGGGATGCGGTGCGGACGGCCCGGGCATCTGCGCCTGGGGCCGCGGTACGGGTGTGGGCGCGTACGGCGAGGCGGGCTGCGGGTAGCCGTACGGGGAGGGGGCACCGGTGCCCGACGCGTGCATCGTCGTGGCGTGGGGCGACGGCGGGCCGTGCACCCCGTACTGGCGCAGCCTGTGGTGGAAGCGGATGTCCACGGTCAGGTAGTACGCGGCGGCGCCGGTGCCGAGGAGCAGGAGCCCGGCCAGGGCGACGTCGGTACGGGTGTCCGTCTCCGGCAGCGAACCGATCACCATCAGCAGGGAGATGGACACGGGCAGGCTCGCCCAGGCCGCCACCCAGTCGGCGGCGCGTCCCCGCAGGAGCGCGACCCGGAACAGCGGCGCGCAGGCCAGCAGCCCGCAGGACAGGAAACCGGCGGCGACGAACAGCACGCGCAGGGTGATGACCGTTGCCGTGCTGCGGGTGGGCGGTGCCACGCCGTGGCCGTACATGACTGCTCCTGGACCGGTTTGGCCGATGGGACGGGGGTGAGTCCGCGCGGGGCGGAACTCGGGTGGAAGTCCGAGCGTATAGGCCACCGGGGACAACCGGTCCGGGTTGTACCGAACCGTTGTCGTACCGATCGCTTCGCCGCCCCTCACGCGGCGGCGGTCAGCCGCCGCACTGCTCCAGCATCATGCGCTTGTCGGCCGTGGTCACCGGCATCTCGTACTTGACGGCGACCTGCGCGAAGCGGACCGCGTACGCGCACCGTACGGGCTTGCTCGGCGGGAGCCATGCGGCGGGTCCGGAGTCGCTCTTGGCGGAGTTGGCGCGGCCCTCGACCGGGATGAGGTTGAGGGTGTCGTTCGCCAGTTGCTCCCGTTTCCCCTTCGACCAGCGGGAGGCGCCCATCTGCCAGCTGTAGGAGAGCGGGACCACGTGGTCTATCTGGACCTCGGAGGCGTTCTCCTTGCGCCACTCGATGGTCTTGCCGGTGTACGGGTCGGCCAGGGTCATGGCCACCACCACACAGGTGGAACCGGACCGGAAGCGCACCTCCTGACCGTCGCGCTGGAGGAGGTCGTTCCGGGTGTCGCAGCCGTTGCGCGCGAGGGGGACGCCGTCGGCGGTGTCCTTCCAGGCGTAGCCGAACTCGTCCCGGTCGTAACCCGTCTTCGGTCCGCGGCCCTTGGTGGTCACCTTCTCGATGAGGCCGACGGCCGCCGCCCGGTCCGCCTCCCCGGTCAGCGGCGCGAGGCCCGGCTCGGTGCCGTCCGGGTTGTCCAGGGGGCTGACGGCGTGTCCGTCCGCTGCCGCCGGGCTGTCCCCGGCGGGGGAACCGGTGTCCGCCACACCCTCGCAGCCGGCGAGGAGCGCCACGGCGGCCAGCGCCGACACCGCGGTCCCCGTGCGGCGCAAAAGCCCCGGTCCGCCGCCGCGGCGTATTCGCCCGCCGCCCCGCCCCGCACGTCGCGCCCCGTCCCACGTCGAGTACCGCGTCACGGCACCCCTCCCTTGCTCCTCTGTGCTGCACGTTCTTCTTACCCGCCCGCGAGGGGCCGGTATCGCGCCCGGTCCACCGTAGCCAGGGAGAGGTCCAGACCACATCGATACAAAAGGAGCATTCCTCGCATGTCGCGCGTAGGGTCGATGCTGAGTCACCTCGGAAGGAGCTCCGGATGGGCATCTTCGACAGGTTCAAGAGCAACAAGTCGGCACAGGAGAAGGCCAGGAAAGCCTCCGACGCCGCCGAGAAGAAGCTCAACGAGCGGACCGGCGGAAAGTACGAGGAGCAGATCGACGCCGGGCAGCGGCAGGCCGAGGATCGGCTCGGTATGAAGCGCGACCGCCCCGATCAGCCGTAGGCGCGCGTCCGGGCCAAAAGCCCAAGGCCGTGAAGTTTACGGTCCGGGAGCCGACGTCAAGATGTCGATGCTGATGGTGGCCTTGTAGGTGTGG
>NZ_JAESIF010000047.1:0-54093 GCF_016757295.1 Streptomyces sp. M2CJ-2
CCGGCATCGAGTCACCATCCCGCCGCCCGGCATCATCACGCACCGCAACCGTCACGTTGCCGAGAAGACCTCAGTGCCGTACCCCTTACTCAGCCCCCTTGCTCACCGGCCTCCCAACATTCTTCCGGGCATTCCCCACCACCACACCGTGTTTGCTGTCATCGGCGGGCATACGGTCGTGCCGCCGCCCCGACGGTCAGTCCAGGTCGGCCTGCCACAGGTCGGGGCCGAAGACCTCGTACTGGATGTCGCGCGCAGCGACCCCGCGCTCGATCAGCCGGCTCCGTACGGCCTGCATGAAGGGCAGCGGCCCGCACAGGTAGTAGAGGGCGTCACCGGGGAGGTCGACGGCGGAGAGGTCTATCTGTCCCTCGAAGACGCCGGTCACCGGTTCGAGGCTGTGCGCGCCCTTCTCGTACCAGAGGTACATCCGCGCGTCCCGCAGTGCCAGCACGTCGTTGACCACTTGCCGCCGCAGCGGGAAGGACGCCTCGTCGAGGTCGGCGTGCAGCACGGTGATCGGCAGCCCGGAGTCGGCCGCGACCAGGTGCGACAGCATGCCCGCCATGGGGGAGACCCCGATGCCCGCACTGGCGAACACCACCGGCCGTCCCGAGTCGTCGAGCACCACGTCGCCGTACGGCAGCGACAGCGTCAGGTCGTCGCCCACCCCGACGGAGTCGTGCAGCAGCGCCGACATCTCGCCGTCGGGGTCACCACCCTCGCCACGCACCCGCTTCACCGAGAACTGGCGGTGCTCGCCGTCGTCGGCGCGGGTCAGGCTGTACTGGCGAGGCTGGAGCTTCCCGTCGGGCATCCGCATCCGGACGGTGACGTACTGGCCCGGCAGTGAGGTCTTCACCAGGCGGTCGTCGTTCCGCTTGACCACGAAGGTGACCACGTCGTCGGTCTCCTTGATCTTCCGCTCCACCCGCCAGTCCCGCCAGACCGTCTCCGGCCGGACCCCGCGGGCGCTGTAGAGGCCGCGCTCCTGGTTGATCAGGGCATTGGCCATCAGCCAGTACACCTCGTCCCAGGCCGCGGCCACCTCCGCGGTGACCGCACTGCCCAGGACGTCGCCGATCGCCCACATCAGGTGGTCGTGGACGACCTGGTACTGGTCCGGGCGGATGCCGAGCGAGGCGTGCTTGTGGGCGATCCGGCGCAGCAGTTGCTCCGGCACCCGCTCCGGTGTCTCCACCAGGGTCGTTGCGAACGCGGCCACCGAGCCGGCCAGGGCCTGCTGCTGGTGGCCGTGCGCCTGGTTGCCGCGGTTGAAGACGCCGTCGAGGAGCTCGGGATGCGCGGAGAACATGTGCCGGTAGAAGCGCTGGGCGATCTCACCGATGTGGTCGGCGACCGCGGGGAGTGTGGCGGTGATGACGGGGCGGGACGTGTCGGAGAGCATGTGGCTTCCCTCCGGGGTCGGCGGGGACTCCTGGCCCGCTCCAGGTACCCGCCCCCTCCTGAGCGACACGGACTGTCGGCAGCCGGACAGTCCCCACGGTCTGCGTGATCAGCGTCAGCCCCGGCGAGAAAAGAAGCGGCGCCGCATTCGGTCACCGATCTCACCCACGACGATCACCAGCACAGCACTCGCCGCGCATTCCACAAGGCTCGCTGACTGACCGGGCATCTTGCCCAAGAGCCAGAAAACAGCGGTGACAGTCGCCCACCACATGGCCCACAAGCTGATGACAGACCGTCAGCGCCGCCTCTTCACGGCATCACGATACGTCTGCCGATGTCCTCACCCGGATGGCCGGGGTCCGGGAACAGCTACTACCGGTAACCCGGCCCTCGCGAAGTGGGCGGCCATCAGCACGTTGGTCTGGTCCGTCCCGGCCACGATACGGTCCACGCCCTCGTCGGGGAGCTTGTGCGTGGCCTCGACGAGCAGGTCATGGGCGTATCCGTGGCCGCGGTGCTCGGGCACCAGGCACGGTGCCGGGGCAGTCTTCGGCTTCGTGCGGACATGGAAAGAAGAACGGCAGGAGATCACTGTCGGCTCGAACGGGTGCTCCGTTCGGCGGCCGTTCCCGGAAGCCGGCGGGCGGAGTTCACGTAGCGCGCCCCGGCGCTGGTCCAGTGGTTGCCGGCGCGGCCGGTCGTGTTGGCGGTCTGGTTGTTGATCAGCAGGTGGAGGTGCACGGGGAAGTCGCGGGGTCGGGCTCGGTGAATGCTCGCCGGCTGTGCACGAGCAGCTCACGCATCCCTGGGCTGTGCGTGTTCTTCCAGATCAGGGCGAGCAATGCGGGTGTGTCGACGTCATCGATGGTGCGGGCGGTGAGCCGGTCACGGTAGCGCGCGGCCATGGAGTCGCTGAGGACGGCGACGGCGAGCCCGCGGACGGCAAGGCCGGCAATGGCGTCCGCGGCGCCGGCTTGCAGAGTGATCGAGGGATGGAGGCTCTGTGCGGCGCACGCCTGGTCGAATACCGTGCGCAGGCCGGTGCCGGGCGGCATGCACACGATCGGGTGGGCGATCAGGTCGCGCAAGGTGACCCGCTGCTGTTTCGCCAAGGGGTGCCCGGCCGGGACTGCCGCGACGAGCCGCTCGCTGATGATGGTCAGCGCGTCCAGCCCGTCGGGGGTGGCGGTTGCGGTCCCGATGAGTGCCAGGTCGACGGCGCCGGTGCGCACCCCCTCGACGAGCCGGTCGGAGCTGTCCTCCAGCAGTGAGATCTCCACACCGGGATGTGCCTGGTGGAACGCGGCGAGGGCGTCGAACAGCGGGGTGAGGGTGCAGCCGATGACCATCCCGACGGTGAGCCGACCCCGGATCAGGTCGGTCACCTCACCCACCGCCTGGCCGACCGCTTCCGCGGCGGCGAGTGCGGCGCGGGCGTGTTCGAGTGCGGCCTTTCCCGCGACGGTGAGGGTGACGGTGCGGGCCGACCGGTCGAACAGCTCGGCACCGAGTTCCTGCTCCAGCTGACGGATCTGGGCGCTGACGCCGGACTGGCTGATGTGCACCCGCTCGGCCGCCCGGGTGAAATTCTGCTCCTCGGCGACCGCGACGAAGTATTCCAGTTGCCTCAGCTCCATGACTGTGGATTCTAGCTTCCATGAGATCCATCTGTTGGACGTCTGGTCAGTGGGCGGCCACGCTGGAAAGCGCCGAAGTCCGACGTCAGGAGGAATCCATGCCGGAGTACGAGAAGGCCATGCGGCCCGAGGACATCACCCGCTTGTTCGTCGAACGATCCAACGCCGGTGACGCGGCCGGGGTCGCCGCACTCTACGAAGAGGGCGCGGTGATGGCCTATCCGCCCGGCGACCGGACGGTGGGCCGGGAGGCGATTCGTGCGCTGTGGGAGAAGGTGCTGGCCGACCGTCCTCGTTTCGAGCCGGAACAACCGCTGCCGACGCTGATCAGCGATGGCATCGCCCTCACCTCGACTCCTCCGAAGGACGGGGCCGGTGCCCGGGCACAGGTCGTCCGGCGCCAGCCAGACGGAAGCTGGCTGCGTCTGCTCGACCAGCCCGAGTTCGTCCCGCCCGCCCGCTGACCCCCTCGCCTCCGTGAGTTCGTGAAACTGGAGGCTGTCGGGGGTGGACCCGGGGGCCGGTGCCCCCTAGTGTCAAGGAGTTGACCCGTGGGTTCGTGGTGAAGTCGCGGGGTCGGTTTCCGGGACCGTTCCATGAGAGCGCGAGCGGAGTTCGCGTAGCGGATCACGGTCTTGTCGTCGAGGCCGAGGACTTCCGCAAGGTGTGGCGGGTCGGGGTCTTCGACCGTGTCCTCTTCGAGCTGCCCGCTCATGCCCGCGCTGATCAGCAGCAGGAAGAACGCGCCGACCGTGGCGCCGAGCCGGACGTACCAGCGCCACACGGGCAGGACCCGCACCGCCACCATGGAGGGGATCGTCACGAGAAGGCTGAGCCCGGAGCTCAGTGCCCCGACCAGAGTTCCCAGGGTCAGGAGGCCGAGCAAGGCGGGGGTGGTCTTCCGCCGGGGCGGGACGGGAGTGCGAGCGGGAGCCGGATCCGTCGGACGGCCTGCGGACGTTCGGGGCGCTCGTCCAGGCGTTGCGCGAGCACGCGGGGCTGAGCCGGGCGCGGTTCGGGGAACTGGTCCGGTTCTCCAGGTAAACGGTGGAGTCAGTGGAGTTAGGCGGTGGATGCCGGACCTGTCGTTCGTGGAGCGGGTGAACGAACGCTCGTTGCCGAACTTCTTCCAACAAAGTCCAACAGCCCGTAGTCTCTTCACTCGGCAGTCGCACCAGGGAACGCTTCAGGACGCCTGACGAGGGAGACATGCAGATGGCTCACTTTCCCGGGTGGAGAACCCGGTCCGGCACTCCCGTACGCACTGCGCTCGCCACGCTCGCCGCAGGGCTGCTGTGCGCCACCGCGCTCGGCGCACCGGCGTCGGCCACAGGGGCTCCGGAGGAGTCCCGCGCCTCCCCGACGGCCCCGGCGGAGAGCGGCGAGCATCGCGAGCACCTGGCACTGACACCACCGATGGGGTTCAACAACTGGAACTCGACCCACTGCAGAGCGGAGTTCGACGAGGAGTTGGTCAAGGGCATGGCCGACCTCTTCGTGGAGAAGGGGCTCAAGGGCGCCGGGTACGAGTACATCAACCTCGATGACTGCTGGGCTCTGCCCCAGCGTGACGCCGAGGGCAAGCTCGTGCCCGACCCGGAGAGGTTCCCCCACGGCATCAAGGCCGTCGCCGACTACGTGCACGGCAAGGGCCTGAAGTTCGGCATCTACACCAGCGCGGGAACGAAGACGTGCAGCAGCATCGGCTTCCCCGGCGCACTGGGCCACGAGTACAGCGACGCCCAGCAGTTCGCCGACTGGGGTGTCGACTACCTCAAGTACGACAACTGCAACAACGAGGGCGTGGACGCGAAGCAGCGCTACACGACCATGCGCGACGCGCTGGAGGCCACCGGGCGTCCGATCCTCTACAGCCTCTGCGAGTGGGGTGAGAACAAGCCCTGGGAATGGGCCAGGGGCGTCGGGCAGTCATGGCGCACCACGGGGGACATCAGTGACGACTGGGACTCCATGCTGTCGATCATGAAGGAGAACCTGCCCCTCGACGAGTACGCGGGCCCGGGCGGCTGGAACGACCCGGACATGCTGGAGGTGGGCAACGGCGGCATGACCGACACCGAGTACCGCACCCACTTCTCGATGTGGTCGGTCATGGCCGCGCCCCTGCTCATCGGCGCGGACCTCCGGTCGGCGCCGCAGTCGGCCTTCGACATCCTCTCCAACGAGGAGGTCATCGCCGTCGACCAGGACGAGCTGGGCAAGCAGGGCAAGGTGATCAGTTCCGAGGACGGCCGCTGGGTCGTGGTCAAGGAGCTGGCCGACGGCAGTCGCGCGGTGGCCCTGTTCAACGAGAGCGACCGGCCGCAGCGGATTTCCACCACGGCGCGTACGGCCGGCCTGCCGCACGCGGCCGGCTATCGGGTGCGGGACCTGTGGGAGCACCGCTCCACCCACACGGCGGGCGAGATCTCCGCGACCGTGCCCGCACACGGAACCGTGCTGGTGCGGGTGGGCCCGGACCGCGGCTGGGCCCAGCTGCCGCCCGCCGTGGACTCCGGAGCGGGCGGCGTCGCGATCACCGAGGCGGGCGACAGCGCACGGCTCACCGCGGTGACCGCGAACCTCGGACGCCGCCCGGTGCACTCCGTTTCCATCGCGCTGACCGGCCCCGAGGGGTGGCGGACGAAGGCCGACTCCCGTCCCGGGAGCCCGCTGCTCCGTGGTGGCGCGGAGTTCCGGACCACGTGGCGGGCGACGGTTCCGGAGGGCACCGACCCCGGTACCTACGAGCTGAAGCTCACCACGACGTACCGCACGCCGTCCGGGCGGGAGGTCCGTTCCGTCTCCCCGGTCCAGGTGAAGGTGTCCGTCGCGCCGGAGGACGGCACCACCTACCTCAGCGACCTCACACCGCTGACAGCGGTCAGCGGCTGGGGGCCGGTGGAGAAGGACCGGAGCAACGGCGAGAAGGCGGCCGGTGACGGCGGGACGCTCACCATCGGCGGCCGCACCTGGGACAAGGGCCTGGGCGTGCACGCCCACAGCAGCGTCGAGTACTTCACCGCGGGGCGCTGCGAACAGGTCACGGCCCTGGTCGGTCTCGACGACGAGACGGGTGCGCGTGGCACCGTCGCCTTCGAGATCCGTGCCGACGGCGAGCGCGCGGCCGCCACCGGCCTCCTCACCAACTCCCAGGACGCGCAGCAACTCACCGCTGAGGTGAGCGGCGCCCGGACCGTCACGCTGGTCGTCACCGATGGCGGCGACGCCAACGAGTACGACCACGCCGACTGGGCGGACCTGAAGATCACCTGCTGAGAACTCCGGTGGCCGGACCCGCCGTCGGGCCCGGCCACCGTCTGCATGCCGGGATCCTGTGGCCGTGCTCCTGACCCCACGAGGGGCCATCCCGCAGCGCCCGATGTCCCGCCGACCCGAGACGCTCGACTCCGACAGCTCATGTGCGCACTCACGGACAGGCGCCGCACCCAGGTCGGAGCACGAAACCGGGCTGGAGCGCTACCGGAGCGCTGAGAGGGGATATGTCTCGTTAACGTCGTCAACGGTCGCCTTGCATTGATGCAGACAGGCGGGCTGTGTACGGTGGAGGGCATGTCACAGAACCCGGCCACTCCGACGAACCCGCTGGTGACAGGTTCCGAGATCGCCCGTATCGCGGGTGTGACCCGAGCTGCCGTGTCCAACTGGAGGCGGCGGTACGACGACTTCCCCGCTCCGGCCGGAGGCGGGGCCAACAGCCCTCTCTTCGACCTGGCCGAGGTGCAGGCGTGGCTGAACAAGCAGCACAAGGGACAGGACGTCACCGACGAGGTCCAGCTGTGGCAGGTGCTGCGCGGAGCCTACGGCGACGACATCCTCGGCGGGCTCGCGGACGTCGCTCAGGCTCTCGCCGTCCCCGGGGGCGAGGAGCCGTCCGTACTGCCGGCGCAGGCTGTCCGCCTGGCCCGCCGCATGGCGGAGGAGAGTTCCCCGGCCGACGTGGTGAACGGGCTGGCCGAGCGGTTCACGGAGTCCGTGCGGCGGGCCGGATCCGATCAGGTGACCTCGCCCCGCGTCATCCGTGCCGTCCGGCACAGCGCCGGTGACCTCGCGCCCGACGCGGTGCTGTTCGACCCGGCCTGCGGAATCGGCACCCTCCTCCTGACCACCGGGACGAACCGCGGCAGCAGGCGGTACGGCCAGGAAGTGGACACCCACAGCGCACGGTTCGCGCGTTGGAGGGCCGAGCTCGCGAAGCCGGCTCCCGTCGAGGTCAGGCAGGGTGACTCCCTGCGCGCCGACCAGTGGCCGGACCTCAAGGCCGACCTCGTCGTCTGCGACCCGCCGGTGAGCGACACCGACTGGGGGCGGGAGGACCTGCTCCTCGACCCGCGCTGGGAACTCGGCACGCCCTCCCGGGCCGAGGGCGAGCTCGCCTGGCTCCAGCACGCCTACGCGCACACCGCGCCGGGCGGCCGGGTCGTCATGGTGATGCCGGCGTCGGTCGCCTACCGCAAGGCCGGCCGCCGTATCCGCGCCGAGCTCGTCCGTCGCGGCATCCTGACCCAGGTCACCGCTCTGCCCCCGGGCACGGCTGCCGCGCACTCCCTGCCCGTACACCTGTGGCAGCTGCGGCGGCCACGGACACCGGGCGACACCGCCGCCACCGTCCGCATGGTCGACCTCACGGCCAACGACCCGGACGGGCCCCTGGAGCCGCGCCCCGAGCAGGTCACCGACGTCGCTCAGATCGACCTGCTGGACGATCTGGTGGACCTCACCCCGGGCCGCCACGTCGACGGGTCCCACCGTGACTTCGTCACCGAATACGACGCCCTGCACCGCGAGTTGGCCGAGCAGCTGCAACGCCTGGGTGAACTGCTCCCCACCCTGGCCGCCGGTGAGGGACCCGGCCCCCTCAACGGGGCCAGTGTGAGCGTCGCCGACCTCGTCAGGGCCGGACTGGTCGAGTACGTGGACCCGGAACCGGTCTCGGTCAGCGACCAGCTCGACACGGACTTCCTCCAGGGCTTCCTGCACAGCGCCGTCAACAGCCGCCGCTCCACCACCACCAGCGGCACCTTCCGGTTCGACGGCAAGGGCGCCCGCATCCCTCAGATGGACATCGCGGCGCAGCGCCGCTACGGAGCGGTCTTCGGCGCACTCAGGGAGTTCGAGGAGCGGTCGCGAAGGGTGGCCGAACTGAGCAGGCAGATCGCCGCACTGGCGCGGGACGGACTCAGCAACGGCGCCCTGGAGCCCGGCGACTGACGGGACGCGACGGCGTCGACGCCCCGGACTCACCGGGGCAGGAACGGGCTGCCCGACACACTCCACGGGACCGTAAACGCTTCCCGGGAGCTCGCGCACGCCACAGACAGCGGGCACCCCTCGGCAACAGGGGCCGGACGTCTCCGGTTGAGGCTTGTCGACGACGGTGCGCACCGCACGGAGTGCTTGGTCGTCGAGGCGGGGTTCATGCAGCACCGTGTCCGAGTGCCGGGCGAACCACAGGCAACCGGCAGCGGCGGCTGCCTTCTCCGGGTGCGGCGTCACCCGCTCGACCGCCACCACGGTGCGGACCTCGAGCGCCCTGGTCGCCGCGTTCGTTGTGTACAGCCGTTCGGCGGCCCAGGTGCAGGCGTCGTTGTGGCGGACGACAGCCAGCAGTAGGAAGACATCGCTGCCGTTGTCCGGGGTGAGGACCACCCTGTGCCGGAAGCCGATGATGCGGATGGTTCGCATCCGCGTACCGCGTGCCTTTTCGAGAGCGTCGTAGCTCCCCCGGAAGCTGTTGGCGAATGCAGGCTGCAGCACGCGTTCCCGGCCCTGAAGAGGCGGTCGTCCGGGGCCCGGTGGCGCATTGGATGCACGCTGCCCGACCACCGTCTCATCGCGTGAACACCTCTGGTGATTCTGTTGACATCGCCAACGTGTCGCACCTATGGTTCACCTGTGCAGCCCCGCCGTGATTGAGGTGCCGGGGCGTGTACGTGAACATCCGGCACTGCCCTTGGGGGGACCATGCACGCCCGTATCCGAATCGCCGCCGCCGTAGCCGCCGCCGTCGGTGCGCTCACTCTCACTGCCTGCGACACCGGCAGCACCGTCGTCGACAAGCCGAAGGACAACGCCGCAGCCCCGGCGGACAGCGGCAAGGACGCCGCGAAGGAGAAGTCGAAGGAGAAGTCCGAGGCTCCCGAGGTCGCCAAGGTCGGCGACACCCTCACCCTTGAGGGCTTCGAGGAGGGCAGCAAGCTCGACGTCACCGTCGTCAAGGTCGCCGACCCCGCCAAGTCGGCCGACGAGTTCATGGAGCCCGCCTCCGGCAAGCGGTTCGTCGGCGTCCAGTTCCAACTCGTCAACACCGGTGAGGCGGCCTACAGCGACAGCCCGTCCAACGGCGCCCAGGTCGCGGACAGCGAGGGCCAGCAGTTCGACGCCACCTTCGGGGACATCACGGCCGGGCCGTCCATGGCCTCCAGTCTGAAGCTCAAGCCCGGTGCCAAGGGCCTCGGCTGGATCGTCTTCGAGGTTCCCGAGGCGGCGAAGGTCGACACCGTGCAGTTCACCATGGACTCCGGGTTCGCCGACAAGACCGGCGAGTGGAAGCTGCGGTAACCGCAGTTACTTGCAGTTGCAGGAGTCGCCCCGGGAGGTCGCGTCAGCCATTCCGCATGCGCCGCGCGACCTCCGCGACGTCGGCGAGCAGCCCCGCCGACTCCTGGTCCAGGTCGAGGGCGTGCTGGTGGATCAGGATGCCCGCGTGGCGCACCCGGTGGACCGCGTGCGAGGCGTTGCCCTTCGCGTAGACCAGGTGTCCCTCGTCCAGGCCGAGGGCGGTGCAGTACGCCAGCATCTGGTACAGATCGGCGTCCGGGTAACCGCTCCGCTTCTCCGCCTTGTACTTCGCGTCCGCGACGGCGCACGGAGTGCCGTCCGGCCCGTACAGCACGAAGTCCGGCCGCATGCGGACGGCGGCGGCCTCGTCGAGGTGGTGGCCGTCCTGGAAGCGGGCGGTGCGGCCCGACCCGCGCAGGGCGTCGCGCAGGGCTACGGTCACGAAGTCCTCGAAGAGCTTGTTCATGTCGAACAGGAACCCGTCGATGCGCAGCCCGCCGGGCCCGTGCTCCGGTGAGGCGTCCTGCAGCACGGCCCGCGCCAGGTGCAGGGCGTGGTGGTATCGGGCGTTGAGGCGGCTCGGACGCCACTCGGGCAGGGGCCGGCCGCGCACCGGCACCGTGACGTCCGCCAACCGCGCACGCTGGTGCAGCAGCCTCCGGCGCACCTCGCGTGGCACCCCGGGCAGCCGCAACAGCCGCAACAGCCGCAACAGCCGCTCGACGGCCGCCCGCAGGATCCGGTTCTCCGCGATGTCCGTCGTGAACTCGTCGTACGTCACCTCCACCGGCAGCGTCGCCCCGAACCGGCGCCGTATCTGCTCGGCCTCCCGGACCCGCCCCCGCACGACCACCGAGGTCTCCTCCGTCACCCGGTAACCCTGCAACAGCCCCTGCCGCAGGGCCCGGTCCACCTGCCGCTCCACCGCGTGGGCGAGCGCCGGCAACAGGTCCCGGTGCTCGGCCACCTCGACCTCACCGTCCCGCCAGGCGCCGGTGGGGTCGAGGCCGTAGCCGAGCAGGAAGAAGAGACGTGCGATGGGCACCTTGGGGGCGATGCGGACCGTGAGCGGATCGTCGTGGCCCGGCACCGTGAGCGTGACGGCTCCGACCTTGCTGCCCGCCCGCAGCGACCAGCGGCCCGGGGAGTACGGGTCCGGTGCGGCGTCCACGAGGCGCAGCTCCGCGAGCGCCCGCCCCACGCCGTCCGGCAGAGCCACGCTGACCGCCGGGGCATGCTCGACGAGTTCGACGACCGGCGTCACCCCGACGACTCCCGCAGCGCCGCCAGCCCGTACCGCTTCTCGACGTCCACGCCCTCGCCGTAGTGGTGCTCCTCGAGCAACGGAAGGATCTTCGTCCGCCAGGTGCGATCTAGGCCGCCCTCCCGGTACACGCCCTTCTTCATCAGGTACGAGGGCCCGATACGGAAGTCCGGGTCGTCGATCCGCGTGTTGAGCGCGTCGAGCAGGTCCGCCGGCTCGGAGTCCTTCCCCTCCCGCTCCAGCCACCTCCGCAGCAGGCCGCTCGTCGGCTCGACGCGCGGGGACAGCTCGACGAAGGCGAAACGCCGGCGCATCGCGGCGTCCACGAGCGCGATGGACCGGTCGGCGGTGTTCATCGTCCCGATCACGAACAGGTTCGGCGGCAGCGCGAAGTCGTCCCCGGAGTACGTCAGCCGCACCGACTTGTTGCGGTACTCCAGCAGGAAGTACAGCTCGCCGAAGACCTTCGCGAGGTTGGCGCGGTTGATCTCGTCGATGATCAGGAAGTGCGGGATGTGCCGGTTGCCCTCGCGGGACGCGAGATCGGCGAGCTCGCGCAGCGGCCCGGCGGTGAGCCGGAAGGCCACCTCGCGGGTCTCCGGATCCTCCTGCGGCCGGAACCCCTCGAAGAAGTCCTCGTAGGAATAGGAGGGGTGGAACTGAACGAGCTTCACCTGCTCGGGGCCGCCGCCGAGGAACTCGGCGAGCTTGAGGGCGAGGTAGGTCTTGCCGGTGCCGGGTGGTCCGTAGAGCACGAGCTGCCGCTCGTCCCAGAGCAGATCGCGCACTTCCTCCAGCCACGCCGCGTCGTGTACGAGTAGGTCGGCGGCCAGCTCCTCCGTCGGTCGGGGCAGTTCCAGCTCCCGACGGGCCGTGAGGGCGGGGATCTCCACGCTGGGATCGCGGTCGGTGGCCTCGGCCTCGTCGATCAGGTCCTGGTCACTCAGTCCGAGGCCGTCGATGAGGTCCTTGACCACGGTGAGGTCGACCACGTCGTGCTGGGCGGAGAGGCGCTGCTGCAGTTCCTCCGGCAACTCGTCATAGGGATGCCCTTGATCCGCCCAGTCCACCGGCCGGCGCAGATTGGACCGTCCGTCCTCGGAGTCGACCTGCTCGGCGGGGCCCGAGACCTCCCCGACATGGAGTCGCCCACCGGAGATCGTGCACATCGTGTCGCCGGGCCGCATGCGGGAGAGGAACGCGTGGATTTCCTCGACCAGTTGCATCTTCTGGTTGTACGTCGCGGTGGACGCGTAGTCCTCGTCCACGGCCGTGCGCAGCCGGTCCTTGCTGACGCCCTGCTCGACGCCCTTCCTCAAATGACGGGCCGAGAGGGAAACCAGCCCCTCGGGCAGCCACAGCCGCTGCACGAGGTCGAGACCGGAGACGTTGGAACCCCGCACCAGCCAGGCCCTGCTGCGTCCCCACCAGACCTGGTCGAGGTAGTCGGCGAGCGGATGCCCGTCGGCCGACTTCCATTCCTGCCACCCGTTGGAGCTGCGTCCGACCAGGATCTCAGCGGCGGCCGACGGAGAGTTGCACTCGACGTCCCGGGTCGTCTCCAGCCAGCCCGGCCAACGGGTGGACTCGACCAGTGTCCCCGCGGCGATCAATCGCTGACGCAGCCGGTACGACGACTGCATGCGCTGCGGGAACGAGGGCACGACCTCCGTCCGGCCGGGCGACCCGGCCAGGACGACGAACTTCTGACTGCCGTTGGTGCCCTTGTCCGCGAGCAGCCGACCCCGGGCCTCGGGCCCGTCGTTGGGCAGCCGCAGCCGGAACTCCGGGTACTGCGCCGTCCCGGAGGGGGATTCGTGCTCCTCGCTCACACCTGCTCCTCGTCCGTGGAGAGCCTGGACCGTCTTCCAGGGGGACTGGGCGAGAACCTGCTTGCGCTCCGCGTCGGCACGGGCCTCGTCCTCGGCCACCGTGACCCGGTCGAAAACGGTGGCCGCCGCCCACACATCCACCCCACCGTGTATGGGGCCATCATGCCGGACATGAAGTGCGAGTCATCGGGAACAGGAGACTGCGGATACCCGAGTGACTCGGCACCATGTGGCGTGGCGACTGCTGCGGGAGCGGTGCGTGGCGTGCACACAGGGGTTGATGACGGGTTGGGTGTGCTGACCGAGGGAGAGCCGTGACGGACTGGATCTACATCCTCAATCCGAACAAGGACACGCTGGACGGGGAGCCGTCCGACAAGGAGACGATGTATCGGCTGGCGGAGGAGGAGCCGGAACTCGAACTCTGGCTCAGTCGCCGCAACCGCATGAAGCGGGGCGACCGCCTGTGGTTCTTCTTCACCGACCCGGAGTCGGCGGTCGCCGCGGTGGCCGAGGTCAATGGGGAGCCCCGGGAAAACCTGGAGGACCCCGGTGTCCCGTACCTGGTCGGGGCGGCTCTGCTCCCCGAGGCGACGAAGGCGCTGTACCGCGACCCCGTGGGCCGGGACGAACTGGGACTCGGGCAGGTGCGGTCGGTGCAGAAGGTGAAGCCGGAGGCACTGCCGGTGCTGCTGGCGCGGGCGGGTCTCTGACCGGCACGGCAGCGGCCACGCGCCCGGTGCCTCGGTAAGGCGACCGGCATGTCGTCCGCGCACCTGCTGATCATCGGAGACCGGGCCGCTCTGCGCTGGGTGGTGACCGGGCAGCGGATGGCGTTCCCGTCCGGGCGGGCCAAGGCGGCGCGGACGCTGGAGGAGGGCGACGAGATCTTCCTCTACACCACACGCGGCTGCTTCCGGAATCCGACCCGCGACCTGGGCCGGGTGATCGCCCGGGCCTCGGTCGCCACTCCCGTACGGGCCCTGGACGAACCGGTCGTCTTCGGCGACCGGTCCTTCCCGGAGGGCTGCCGCCTCGAGGTGTCCGGCCTGGCCCCCTTCCGCGACGGGCTCGTCCTGCGCGACCTGGTGCCCCGGCTGTCGGTCTTCCCGGACCGGCGACCTGGAGCGTGCGCATGCGGCGGGCGTCACTGGCGCTGCCACCGGGGGACGCGGACCTGGTGCGCACGGAACTGGAGCCGTTGCTGCGTCCGTACGACGAGGTCGCCGACGCCTACCGCTGGGAGTCGGCGCCATCCTGAGCCGGAGTACGGCTCCCACGACGTCCGGGGAGCCGGTACCCCTCTACTGCACCGGGCCCCGCAGCCTGATCGGTGTCCGGTTGCGCGCTCCGTCCAGGACCGTGTGGTCGATGGCAGGCCGGACCCGGGGCGTGGCCGCGGTGAGCGTGATGACGCCACGGTCGCTCAGCGCGGTCTGCCACTCGCCCGGCCGGGGCCGGGTACCGCGCTCGCCGGCGGCCTGCGCGAAGAGCCTCCGCACTCCGTCGCTCTGCCGGTCGTTGAGGCAGCCGGGGACGAGTTCCAGGTCCTGGCCCGGTATGACATACGGCTCCTGGGCGACGATGCGCCCCGCCACCAGAGCGGTCTTGTAGGCGTCCGTGTCCACCGTCGCGTCGGTGGAGGACGCCAGCGGGTCGTTCCAGTCCGGAGTGGCGGCCTGGTCCTGGACCGCCGCGCGTCCCACCCGGCGGAAGCCGTCGCAGTCCAGGAAGTGGACGGCGGGCTCGGGGGAGAGGGACCACAGAACGTTGGCCTGCGAGATGTCACCGATCACGAGTCCGGCGTCGTGGAACCAACCGATGGCCTCGACGCAGGCCAGCGCGAGAGCCCTGCGCTGCTCCGGGCCCGGCTGGGCAACGTCCTGCCAGGCCGCTTTGGACGGCCGGATCAGGTACTGCAGCTCGAGGAGCTTCGTTGCCCCCGTCGCGGTGCGCCACGACATGGGGGCGGGGGCCCGCCTCATGAGGAAGCCGAGCGTCCGGCCGCCCTCGACCACACGGCACAGGGGCCATGCGGCAAGGGCGTCGAGGCGGCTCCGGTCCGTCTGACCGAGGCCCTGTCGCAGCCCGACCAGGTCGGTGAGGGCGGTGCCGTTGACCTTGGACGGGTCCTTGTACTCCTTGAACAGGAGGGGGCCACCCGTGACCGCGTATACGTCACCCTGGCCGCCGCTGCCGATCCGTTCACCCAAGGCGAGCGACGACCGTGCGATGTCGGCTCCGTCTTCCGCGCTCATTTCGGCGCCTCCCACACACAGATGACGGTCCGGTCGTCGTCGTAGGACTTGGCCCTCGTCTGCGCCTGCCACAGGAAGTCGGACAGCGAAGGCACTTCAGGCCCGCCCCACGCGTTCGCGAGGCGCTGGGCGAACTCGGGGTCCTTCTGGGTGAGCGGGTTGGTGATGCCGTCGGTGCCCAGGAGGAGGACTTCGCCCGGTTCGGTGCGCAGCAGCTTGGCCTTGACGCTGCGATAGGCGTGCGGAAGAGCTTCGGTACGAGTGTCCAGGAGACTTCCGTCGTCCATCGGATTGCCCTGTTCCCACCGGCCGTCCCGCAGCACGAACAGACCGCCGTCCCCCACGCTGAACACGACACGCTCGCGGATGCGGGCGTCGGTCGGAACCAGCAGGACATGCAGGGTGGTGGCGTGCTCCTGACCTATACGCAGCTCGTTGACCGCGCCGGCGATCGCCTTGTTGGCGATCGCGCGGAGTTCACCCTCGTCCTGGGCGATCAGCGCCGCATGGATGTTCTCCGCCTCCCGGTCCAGGTGGAGAGCCGTCTGGCGAGTGACGCGGTACGAGCCGATGTGTGAGTACTTCGCGGAGCCCACTCCGTCGGCGACCGCCAGCAGCAGGAAGCCGGCCTCCGGTGGACCGACGCGCGTCACCGTCATGGCGTCCTGGCGGCAACTGCCCTCCCAGTTGTGGGAGTCACCGCGCACGGAGGCGGCCCGCACCGTCAGCCGTCCGACCTGGGCCCCGTCCAGTAGCACTGCCGGAGTGAAGGCCGCGAACTCGTCGCCGTCCCGCACGGAAGGGCACTGCAGAGGGTGGGGCGGATAGCTGGGGGGCCGTTGACCGACGTGCGCAGGCACCCCGCGCAACAGAGCGTCCCCGGATTCCGCAGGGGACGCAGGCGGCACGAGACGGTCCGTTGCCGGAGGCGCAGACTGCTCTGCGGAAGCGGCAAGCCCGAGCGTGCGCGTGTCGTGGACGACGATGTCGGTGGGCAGGCTCGCGAAGTGTTCGTCAAGACCGTCACCATGGGCGGGCCTGCCGAAACCCCTCACATCCCCATGCGCCCCGGGAGTTTCTCCGTGATGCATCGGGCCGCTCACAGCTTGTCCAGGGAAAGGCTGGTGAAGCCGGGCACCTGCTCGTCCACCTGGAGCTGGAAGCCCTCCCCGCCCTGGGCGGCCATGCTGGTCGCCGAGCTGACGATGGACCGGGTGAGGCTGGAGGCGAACTCACGCAGTGCGACGGCCGGGGTGATGGAGTCGTCCTGCTGGATGAACGCCTTGAAGTTGGCCACCTCGGTGATGGTCGCGGCGTCGGCGTCGCTGATCCCGAACGCGATGATCTTCGGCGCGTAACGGAACGCGTTCAAGTCGTCGAGCGCGCTGCGCCAGCCCTCGTCCGTGGGGATGCCGTCAGAGAGGAAGAACACCACGGGCCGGTAGACGTCGTGCCCCTCCGCCTTCAGCGCCGCGACGTCTTTCTCGATGGTGTCCTTGAGCAGCCGGAAGGCGGCACCGAAGGAGGTGACGCCGCCCGCCGACAGGGACGGCAGCTGCGTCAGCTCGCTCAGGTCGGTGAGCTGTTGCAGCACGGAGGCCTGGGTGGAGAAACCGATGAGCGCGAAGCGGGTCTTGTCCGCGACACTCGGATTGGTGCTGATCTCGTGGTGCAGGTCGGGCAACGCCGAGTTGATGGTGTCCACGCCGTCGCCGGCCATAGAGCCGGACTCGTCGCACACCAAGTAGAAGGGGAGGAGCTGCATGGGTTGGTTCTCCTGAGCTGATGAGACGGCGTGGCCGTCAACGGGTGTAGAAGTAGATCTCCAGGTCGGCCGAGCCCGAGGGGCCCCTGCTCCAGAAGTCCCGCGTCGTCGCGTCGGTGAACATGTCCGGCTGCGCCTTCCGCAGGGCCTCGTTCACCTCCTGCGCGTATGCCTGGCCGTCACCGGGCTCAGGCGCCTGGCCGAAGGTCAGTACGAAGGCGGCTTCGCGTCCTTCGTAGCGGGTGGTGGCGGCACGGAGTTGTTTCACCATCCGCGTGGTGTCGCCGACCGCTGCGGCCAGATGGATCTTCACTGGCTTGCGCGCCACCGACCGCGGTCCCGTCGGCGTCGAACTCGGTTCTGGGGACGGCGTGGCGTCGGCCGACTTCGAGGCACTGGCGCTGGCCTGCGCGGCGAGGGGATCACCGCGGTCTCCCATGGACACCAGGGCGAGCACGAGCAGCATGTCGGCGAAGAGCCACCCGGCCAGGTGGAGCGGTGTGAACCGGAAACGCCTCTTCAGTGGGCTCACCGGCCCGGTCCGATCCCGGCCCGCAGCTTCTCGGCCTGATGCAGTTCGCTCTCCGCGCGCCGTTGGGCTGCCTCGGCACCCGCGCGTGCCGTCTCCGCTTCGCTGCGTGCCGTCTCTGCTTGGCCCCGTGCAGCCTCCGTCTCGCGGAGCGCCCATTCCAGGGCGTCGGTGACCGCGACGAAGCGGTCCGTCGCATCCTGGACGGCCCGGCTACGGGCCTCGATGCCGAGCAGGGCCTCCCGCGACGCCTCGGCGGCCTCACCGGTTCGGTCGGCCACCGTGCCGAGGTCGTCGAGCAGGCGGCCGTTGACGTCCGCCACGACTTCGACGCCGGTGGTGAACCCGCGCTGGGAAGCGGCCAGCACGGTCAGCGACTCCTCGACCTGCTGCGCCGCGTCCGACAGCGCGCCGCGAACGCGGTCACCGTTGTCGCCGACCGCCGTCTCCAGCCGGTCCGCCGCACGGGCCAGAACGTCACGCATGTCGTCGCCGGCCGTCCTCAGATCTTCCAACGCCTTGTCCAGGACACCGGTCTGCCCACTGACGGCATCGGCCAGTCGGCGGCCCGCCTGTGTCAACGGGTCGTCCAAGCCCTGGACGGCGGCCTGAATGGCGGTGCCACTGTCCCGGACGGTCTCCTCGATCCGCAGTACCACCTGCTCGATCGGCCGTACGTATGCCTCCGCTTGGGCGAGGCGCTGCTCCGCCTTCTCCGCGGCCTCGCCCACCAGTTCGGCGGCTCGACTGAGCGCCTCCTGAGTGGTGATGGCCTTGGTGTGCATCCGCTGCAGCCGACCGGCCGCCGAGTTGAGCTCCGCCGCGAAGCGCTGGGGCGAGGCGAACCGGTGCTCGTTGAGCGAGAGCTGAGCACGCGTGAGGACCGGGACCAGTCGGGCCAGAGCCGCACGGGCTCGCCCGCGCGCCTGCTCCTCGCGGCGTTCCGCGCCGGTACGACGGTAGCCGTGCACGGCCGTGAGGACGAACAGCATCACCAGGGCCAGGCACCCGCCCACGGCGACGTGGCCGAAGCGGAACGTCTCGTTCAGGTGCCCGTCGAACCCGGACTGCCACAGCTGCAGGAACGGTCGGCCGGCGGCCTTGGGGTCGTCCCCGGTGAGTGCCCCGTAGGCACTCGACGCCTGCCACAGGCCGAACCACGTGAAGAGCAGAGGCAGGAAGACCAGGGCGCCCAGCACCCAGTCCAGCACCGAGTCGAGTCGTTCACCCCGACCGGTGCCCACCGGTTCGGCGATGCTCTCGGGCCGGGCGAAGTGGGTCATCAGGTCAAGATCGGCCCATGCGTCGAGGGCGTCCACATCGGGGGAGTCGAGCGCCTGTGCCAGTGCGCGCAGTTCTTCCGCGCGAGGGGCAAGCGCAGGGGCCTGCGCTGCGTTCTCGAGGTGACGTGCGGTCACCCCTTTGTCTAGTTGTGTCCCGGTTAACATTCCCCACCCTTGCCCGGCGATGCCGGGACTTTGTACAGGTCCGAGCGCGACGGGGCAGGGCGATGGCCTGCCGCGTACATCCCTGCCGCGCATGCAAAGCGACGGAGGCCTTCACATCTCCTTCACCAGTCAAGCAATAATAAACGACAAACGCATGGTGCTGACGGCGTGGCGCGGGGCAGTTGTGCGGGCCGTTGATGTATAGGGGGTGCTCATTGAGCGGCGACGGTAGGCGGCGGACGGTCATCGACCTGATCGGAGGGTCAGTCACCGGCATGGGAACGCGGTCGCGGTGGGGGTCGTCGGCACGTCCCTTGGACCTCACCAAGCAGGCACCTCGCGCCGAGATCACGGGCCGAGGCGTTCTTCAGCTGAACCTCAACTGGTCGGTCACGGCCGAGGCCGACCTCGACCTCGGCTGCCTGGTGCTCACCCGCGACGGAGCGGGCGCAGCGGTACAACCGCTCGGCGCGCAGTTCGGCGACCTCGACGCCTGGCCCTACGTCAGCCTCGACCAGGACGACCGGACCGGCGAGACCTCGGACGGCGAGACCCTCCGCATCAGCCTCGAGCACCGGCACCGGTTCGCCAAACTGCTCGCCTACGTGTACCTCTACGAAGGCGCGGCCGACTTCCGCAGCCTCGGAGGCGTCGTCACCGTCAGCGCGTCGAACGGCACCTGGCGCATCCACCTGGACGATTCCCCGGCCGGAGCCACCTCCTGTGCCATCGCCCTGCTCACCCCGGGGCAGGGCACCGCCACCCTCGACCTGCGGCGCGAGGTCCGCTGGTTCACCGCCGAGCCGTTCCTGTCGAACCAGCAACTCATCGACCGTGCCTACGGCTTCGGCTTCGACTGGGTGCCGGGCACCAAGCCGCCCCTGTAGACCTGTAGGCGGGCGCAGTCGGGAGCCGGCTCGCGGCCTTGCCGTGCCGCCCGTCAGGAGTAGGACCAGCGCCATGCGTTCGAGCTGTACCTGCACGTGATCCGGGTGCCGCCCGCGGTCGTCGTCGTGGCCCCGTGGTCACTGTTCCGGCAGTACTGCCCCGCCTGGTAGCAGTTGCCCGCGTTGGAGGTGATGGAGCAGGTCCCGGAGCCGCTGTCGCTGCTGTTGCCGGTGCTGCCGCTGGTGCCGGATCCGGCGGCGGCCCGGGCGGTCTTGGTGACGGTGACGGTCGGGCCGGGTGTGGTGACCTTCTTGGTCTTGGTGACCGTGGGGGCGGGTTCCGGCTCGGCGGTGACGGTCGCCGTCGCCGTCGCCGTGGTCGTCACGGTCGGCACGGGCTTGGCGGCCAGGGCCTGGGCGGCGTCCACCTCGCCCTGTGCGGACTGGGTGCCGCCGATCGCCCCCAGAGCGAACAGGGCGGCGCCGACGGCCCACAGTCTCTTGCGCTTGCGCAGCGGCCGTATGTCGGACGGACTCTGCGGGTGGTTCTGAGGATTCACGGTTTCTCCCGGGGACGGTGAGCGGAGGTGGGTGTACGGCAGTTGAAGGCACATGGGTGCGGCCGGGCTGGTCACGCCGTTGCGAACTGGAGCATGAAGCATGCCCGTTGATAATGTCAACAAGCTATTCTTTGCAGGCGCGTGTACGATCGTCGGTGTGGACCGTCAGGAGTGAACAGTGGTCACGGGGAGCAGGACACCGGGGAGCACATGACTCATCAGCGCGGTCTGCGGGAAAGGACGTTGTCCGCCGGACAGCCGTCCGCAGCGTCGGGAGGTGCGCCGTGCCGGTGACCCCGTCCACCGGGCCCGCTTCCGGCGGAGACCGTTTCGAGAAGAAAGCAGGCTGCCTTGGCCGACGAGAAGGGCCAGCGAAGGAAGCTCCGGAGGCTTGAGTCCCGGCTGCGGGGGATGATGCTCGGCCTTGCGCTCGGGGACACGGTGGGAACGGCTCGGGGCAAGCCGCCGACCAACGGTCCGTTGCGGGCCGGTGTCAGCACACAACTCGCCTGTTTCACCGCCGAGGGCATCATCCGCGCGATGGTGCGCATGAAGCACAAAGGAATCTGCCATCCGCCGTCGGTGGTCCTGCACGCCTACTGCCGGTGGGCGGCGCTGCAAGGCGTCGAAGCGGAGAGGATGCGGCGCCGCTGGGCCTCCGGGACCAAAGCGGAGTGGCCGGACGGCTGGCTCGCGGGTGTGCCCGTACTGGCCGAGCGACGGGGCAGCACACCGGCGACCGTGGCCGCCCTGTCCCGGATCGACGAACGCGGCGAGTGGACGGCCACTCGAAGCCGAGGCTGTCACGCCCTGACACGGGCCCTCCCGATCTCGGCGATCGGGAAGGAAGGAGCCGCACTGGCCGGCGAGACCGCGGCTCTCACACACGGTGACGCAGCAGCGCAGTCCGCCACCGTCCGGGCGACCGCGCTGCTCCATCACTGCCTGACCGACTCCCCTGAGGAAGCCCATCGTCCCGTCACCACCGACCAGCCGGTACGGGAGACCCTGCGAACAGGTATCGCCGCGCTCCCGCCACCGGGCCGCGGCGACGTCGGAGACGAGCACGACCACCTCGTGACGGTGTTCCGGCACGCCGTCGACCAGCCCGCGGACGCGGGGCTGCTCGCGCGGCTCGCACCGGACGCCACCGCCCCTTCGGCGTTGTACGGCGGCCTCTACGCCGCAGCGTCCTTCCCCGACCGAGCCGGCTTCGGAGCCGCACTGCAGTTCGCGGCGGGAGCGCCGGACGGCGACTCGGTCGCCTGTGTGACGGGTGCGCTGCTCGGTGCCGTGCACGGGATCGAGGCACTGCCCGTGGATCTGGTGAGCCGTCACGAACTGTCATGGGTGCTCGACACCTTGGCGCGTGACCTGCTGATCCAGATTCTCGACTCGCCCAGCGGAAGCGAGTACGTCAAGGGCTGGGACTTGCACTGGTGGAGCCGTTATCCCGGCTGGTGACTTCTGCTGGTCGTGGACGACGCCGCCTGCCGGATCGAGGGCGAGGAGGAGGCCCGCTGGGTCTTCGCGTATCCGGACGTCTTCCAGGTGTTCGACCGTGAGGACACGCAGCTGCGCCTGGAACCGCTGCTCCGGCAGTGCGTGGCGCTCGACGTGTGACGTCGCGCCGGATACGGAGCCCGGGGCCCCGTCCGTGCCCTGTCCGCCGTTTTCCGCCCCCGCGAGAGGGGGGAAGCAGCGGACAGGCCGGTCACAGGCTCATGACGACCACACGGTCCCCGCACAGCTTGCGCAGGTCGTCCTCGTCGGAGGTGAAGACGGTGACCGGCCCCGGCTGTCGCAGGGCGACGGCGGCCAGGGCCGCGTCGATGGCGTACTTGTGGCCGTGGAGGCCGGTTTCCTTGAGCAACTCGACGGCATCCTTGGCGATGTCCTCGGTCACCGGCTCGACGTGGATCCGGGAGAGCGCCCAGTGCCAGGCCGGAAGGGAGGTCCGCACGTCGTACGCTTCGATCAAGGTCATGGACGTGGTCATCACGCGGATGCCGGAGAGGTGGGCCGCTTTGAGGCGCCCCTTCATCGCGGTGGCCCCCCGCACGGTCTGGGACAGACCCTCGGAGTCGAGCAAGTAGGCGATGCTGTTCTTCACGCGACGTGCCGCTCCTGCCCGGCCTGCTGCTGCTCGGTGACACGCTTCGCACGAGCCCTCTCCGCATGAGCGTGCTCGATCTCCTTGCGTTCGGCTTCGGCTGCGGCCAGCTCCTCCTCGGTGACAGGGCCGTATTCCGTCTCCAGCCAGTCGACGAGTTCGCCGAGCCGGTCCTGCTCCCGCCGACGCTCTATGGCCTGCGTGACATAGCGGCTGAACCCGCCGGGGCCCACCTCTGCCCGGATGGCCTCGGCAAGCTCCTCGGGGAGCGTGACGGTGTACTTCTTGGTTGCCATACCATCGACCATACCGCTCGCGTTCCTGAGGGGAGACCCGAACGACGGCGGCCTCACCCCATCGAGTACATCGGTGAACATGACGGTGCTCAGCACGCGCACTCGGCCCACACGGTCTTGCCGCCGGGCGGATACGACTCAGTGCCCCAGCGGTCGGCCAGGGCGGTGACGATGAGCAGGCCCCGGCCCGACTCGTCGTCCGGCGGCGTGACGACGTCCGTCACGGGGGAGGGGAGCCGGTCCCCGCGAGCGTCCGTGACCGCGATGCGGAGGAGGCCGGCAGTCGGGTCGTGGGTGAGGGTGAGACGGAAGTCGCGGCCCTGAACCCGGCTGTGCAGCGCCGCGTTGGCGGCGAGCTCCGCGACGATCTGCTCCGCGCGGTCGGTGACGCCGGGTGACGTCTGCCAGGTGCGCAACTGCTCGTAGGCGAGCAGTCGGGCGAGGCGAGCCCCGCGGCGGGTGGACGACAACTGCTGCGTGAACGTCCGCACGGCGGCGGGGAGCTGGGGGGTGGTTGTGCTCATGGGACCACGGTGGCGGGTGCGCGGGGGTGCGTTCCAGCGGCGCGGTCCGTACGCTGCGTCACCGTACAGACGCGCGCTGTGGACGGTGCGAGGGATGGACGATCACGCTGGGTGCGGATCGGAGGTGGCTGGAAGCGGTGCGCGTGCCCGGCCGGACGCGCTCGTGACGAGCGTCGTCCTGCCGGGCAACACGCGACCCGTGGCGGTCGGTTGCCGGGCTCGACAGGAGAGTGCGCCGCATGCCCAGGACCGCGCAGTTGCGTACGTACAGCGTTCGTGAAGGGCTGCTCGACGAGCGGGTCGAGCGGTGGCGCAGCAGAGCTGCCGAGTACGAGCGCGTGGGCGAGGCTGCGGACGTACGGCTCGCCGCAATGGGGGCCCGGCTGTTCGTCGTGCGAAGTCGGGATCCTGGCTTTCCTTGGTCACTGTCCTTGGCGCCACCAGCGAGGCCTGGGCGGTTCGCTCACCAGACGCCTTCGATGACCTCGTCGAGGACGAGATTCCACTGGGACTGGTCGTCCTCGAAGGGGGTCGCGTCAAAGGCGTGAATGCGTGCGCGCAGGTCCTCCACTTGCTCGTCGATGTCGGCCTGGTCGTCGCGTTGGCGTTCCTCGAATTCCTTGAAGAGGTTCAGGGCGTGGACGAGGGATTCGACGTCTCGATGGAGCTGGGTGTAGGTGTTCAGAGGCTCCCCCTCGCCGAAGGCGTACACCTTTCCGGTGAGGGGGGCGAGGGCGATGACGGAGGCCGTGAAGTAGCCGAGGACGAGCCATGGGTGACATTCTTCGGGCAGGGTTCCGTCGTCAGGGGTGAACCACTCGGTCAGGAGGATCGACTCTTCCTGACCGACGCTCGCCTTGGACTTGAACGTCTCGTCGTGCGGGAGGCCGACCTGGCTGAGGAAGTCCGCGGTTCGGGTGTCGAGTTGGTTGTCGGGGGATTCGTAGCGGGGGAAGTACACGACGCCGGTCAGGCCGAAGATGTTGAGGAGTTCGGCCGGCGTGACAGCGAAGCTCATGCGGGGACCTTTGGGTGTTGCGCGGATGGAGTGAACCGCCCCGGACCTCCGGACCGGCGGGCGCCGACCTGCCGGTCGGCGGGGCGCTCCGCCGGCCCTGGAAGACCATGGTCTTCCAGGGCCGGCGTGGCGGGCCGGCGTCCGGTCGCCGAGTCATCGGTCACCTGGGCCGGACGGGCCCTTCGCTGCGGGGCGGCACGTGGCTGCGCCCCGACCGCGTGACGGTCACCGACGCGCGGCGGACCATGAGGGTGGAGCGGCCGAAGCATCACCCCGTCTGTGGCCCGAGGCGGCCCGTGCGCCGTCGGTCAGGACGTCGGTGTCCCGTAGACGCCGATCTCGTAGAGGGAGTAGCCCCAGGTCGTCTTCCGCTCGAGGCCCTGCACGCGGACGTAGCGCACGGCCTCGTCGGCGGTGAGCCGGACGACGTCGTTGCCGCAGGCGTCCGGGCGCTGCGTGGACACCGTCCGCCAGTTCACACCGTCCTGGGAGGTCTGGACGGCGTACTCCGTCGCGCAGGCGTTCTCCCAGGCGAGGGTCACCGCCGCGACCTTCGTGGGAGCGGCGAGTTCGACCTGCACCCACTCGTCGTTCGAGTAGCCCGAGGCCCAACGGGTGTCCATCCGGCCGTCGTTGACGTGCCGGGCGGTCAGCCGGTCGAGGTTCTGCTCCACGCTGGACGCGGACGCCTTCCCCTTCGGGGCCAGGTTCTCCCCGCCGCCCGCGGAGTCCCACAACCTCAGGCGCACATCGGCCTGTACGAGGAAGGCGTCGAGCACGCCGTCACCGACCTTGGGCTGGGCCTTGCCCCAGGAGTTGCGCGGCGGATCGACCCGAACGGCGCGGGCCCGCTGCTGCAGGCCGTCGGACTCGGCCAGCAGCCGGTCCGAGGTCTCCTTGTCCTCGGACTGCCGCGCCGCGAGCGCGTCGAGCATCGTCACCATCGCCCCGCCCCACAGCTCGGTGGCGTCCAGCCAGGGTGCCGCGTCGACGGTGAAGCCCTTCTCCACGGCTCCGCCGCGGATGGTGTTCGGGGCCTCCTCGATGGCGGTCGCGTAGCCGCGCAGTGCCTTGACGGCCCCGGCGCGGTCCCCTTCGTCCCACGTCTTCCAGAACTCCGCCACGCGCCCGGCGAGTTCGGGAGCCTGTGGCTGCCAGGGCGTGGCGCCGAAGGTCGGGGCCATGTGCTGGAGGTCGCCGAAAACGAGCAGGGCGTCGGTGGCCTCGCGGTCGCCGTCGGCGAGGTAGGACATGGCGCGCGGCCAGCTCTTCCGCGCGTCGTACGCCCGGTCGTTCCAGGTGAAGTCCGCGGTGCCGAAGACGGCGACCTTGCTGGCGTAGGGCTGGTTCATGGGGTTGGCGACGATGCCGGAGAGGTGGTCGGACAGGCCGGCCTCACGCTTGTCGTACGGCGCGAGCAGCAGCCGTCCGCTGGTGTTGCCGAAGTCGTTGACCGGGTAGTTGTCCCAGACGAAGACCTTGCGGCCGAAGAGCTTCGACACCTGGTCGGCCTCGTCGTTGGTGATCTTCGGCGGGACGACGTCCGTGCCGGTCCACATCACCACGACCGCCGGGTCCAGGGTGTCCCGCATGGCCTGCTTGTACGCGGTGTCGGTGAGGTCGCCGTACTCGGTGGGCACCGTCTGCAGCGGCCGGGCGCCCTCGTGGGTGGCGATGAAGTCGCGCTGTACGTCGTTGAGCAGGTCGACCTGTGCCCTGGCGGCCGCTCCGCGACCGGGTTCGCCGTAGGCCGCCCGATCGCTTTCGCAGTTCCAGCGGGTGTAACTGATGTCGTCGAGCGGAATGGAGAAGGCGCGGGTTCCCAGGTCGTACAGCGCCTGGAGCTTGGCCTCGAGGGCCTTGCGGTCGGCGGGATCGGAGTAGCAGATCGACTCCCCGGGGGACACGGCGAAGGTGAAGCGCACGTGGTTCTCCGTGGCCCGGTTCACCAGTTCGCCCAACTCGGCCAGCTTGTCCGCCGGGTAGGGCTCGCGCCACTTGCCCCGGTGGTACGGGTCGTCCTTGGGGGCGTAGACGTAGGTGTTGGCCTTGACGTCCCCGTAGAAGTCCATCTGGTCGAGGCGCTCGGCGTGTGTCCAGGGCTGGCCGTAGAAGCCCTCGATGGTGCCCCGCAGCGGCATCGACGGGAAGTCACTGACCCGCACGCCCGCCACCTTCCAGCCGTCGTCGTCGGCGCGGACGAACAGCTGGCGCAGGGTCTGCACGGCGTAGAACTGGCCCGCGGCGTCCTTGCCGCCGAGGGCGATCCCGGCCCCGCCGGACGGGGTCTTCGAGACGCGCAGGGCGTAGCCCTCGGCACGGTCCGGGACCGCCGTGTCCCCGAGCGCCGCCGCGATGTCGGGCCGGGTCGCCGGACCGAGCCGTACGGTGAGCAGGCCGGCGGCGGCCCCGGGGACCTTGCCGGGGGCGACGACGTCCACCCGGTCGGCGCCGTGCGCCTTCAACTCCCGGACGAGACGGTCCCGGGCGGCGGGGTCCGTGTCCTCACCGGCCACGACGAGCACCCTGCCGGTCACGACGGCGTCGCCACCGGCGCGGGTGAGGGACTGCGGGGTCGGCGAGACCGGCGGTACGGCACCGGCCGCGCGGGGGGCGGCATTCGGTACTGCGGCGGCCGGTAGTGCCTGGAAAGCCATAGTGCTTGCGAGTGCGAAGCACATGCTGGTCGCCGTCATCACGTTTGTGCGTCTTCCCACTGCAACTCCCCTTCGTGGTCTGGACCAACAAGTGGCCTCGTTCTGCTCAGGATGAGTGAGTGAAGGGGGAGAGGTAAGGCGTATGGGGTCTAGACCTCTCTGTGCTCCGCCTTTACTCTGGCCAACGTTCAACTCCTGCATGGGGTGCGGCGGCGCCAACTGGGGTTGGGCCGGCGCCCCCGGATCCGGCTTCACCTCATACGACTACAGCGCGGCGATAGCAGAGAACCAGTGGATCGCCCCCAAACTCGCCGCCCACGAGGAGTTCGGCTGCCTCCAGAAGGAACGCGTGACGTGCTTCTTGAACCAACCCGCCCCGTACGCTGCGTCAGCGTACGGGCACGTTCGGTGGGCTTTGCGAATTCGTTTTGGCCACTCTGGCGTTCTCGGGGAGAGGGACCTGGCGTGTGAGCACTTGGAGGTGGGCCGCGAATGACGACCGATCACGTGGAACCGGCGGCGCCGGGCGGTGAGTGCGAGCGGGAACCGGATCCGTCGGACAGTCTGCGGACGTTCGGGGCCGTCGTGCAGGCGTTGCGCGAGCATGCGGGGCTGAGCAGGGTGCAGTTCGGGGAGCTGGTCCGGTTCTCCAAGCACACGGTGGAGTCAGTGGAGTTGGGGCGGCGGATGCCGGATGCGTCGTTCGTGGAGCGGGCGGAGGAGGCGCTGGGCAACACGGGGGCGCTGCGGCACTCGGCGCGGTTTCTGACAAGGGGGGAGGCGGGGCTGGCGGCGTGGTTCCGGCAGTGGGCTCGGCTGGAGCGTACGGCGGTGAGCCTGTGTACGTATGAATGTCGGCTGATTCCAGGGCTGTTGCAGTCGGAAGGGTACGTACGGGCTCTCTGTGAGAACGAGATTCCACCCCTCTCGGACGACGTTTTGGAGACCACCGTGCAGGTGCGCATGGAGCGTCAGCAACTGCTCCGCGAACGGCCCGACACGACGTTCGACTTCGTCATCGAAGAAGCTGTGTTCATGCGCCGCTTGGGAGGAGCGCAAGTCACAGCAAAGCAGCTCGACCTCATCCTTGAGCTCGGCCTTCTGCGCAACGTCACCGTTCAGGTCATGCCTGCGAACAGCGAGCAGCATGCGTGCCTTTCGGGGCCTGTACGACTGCTGGAGATGCCGGACGGTCGCTGGCGGGCGTACTCCGAGGGCCAGGAGAACGGCCGCCTGATCGCTGGCCCGAAAGAGGTGAGCCGCATCCACATGCGCTATGCAAGACTGCGCTCGCAGGCACTTTCCCCGAAGGACTCCATGAGCCTGCTGGTGCGGATCAGAGGAGCGTTATGAACACGTCCGAACTCGGTTGGTTCAAGTCCAGCTACAGCAGCGCACAGGGCGACGACTGCGTGGAGGTCGCCGTCACTGAACAGGCCATCCATGTACGGGACTCCAAGGATGTGACGCGCCCTCACTTCACGGTCGTGCGTGAGGAATGGACGCGGTTCGTGGGGTTCGTGGCGGAGGTCTGACCGGTGCGCGCGGTGGCGTGCTCAGAAGATCTTGCAGAGCGTCAACGCGCGCATGCCGACAACGCCCAGTGACCCGAGAACGGAGTTGCGCCCACGTAGATGGTGTCCCACTGCGAGGTCCCGACCGGGCAGGTGCCGGAGCTGATGAGCAGGCCGCCGGAGAGATCGGGGCCCGTCGTACTCGCGTCCGGTTTGCCGAGGGCAGTAGGTTCGGCAGAGGGGCCAGGCTCTCCCTGGGCACCCCTGGCGCTGCGCTCGCTTTGCAGACCCTGCTCGCCCTGGGGTCCCCTGCGACCCGCGTGCCCCTTTTGGTCCCGCCGGGCCCCGTGCGCCGGTCGGGCCGGTTGCGACGAAGTAGGCGCCGGCCACCGCTCCTGCCGCGCCGGACAGGGTGACGACGGCCGCGGTGGCGGCTATGCCGATCGCGACGCGACGATGGTTCGTTCTCAAATCGCAGACCGTGGTGCCCTTCGGGGTCGGGGCCGTCTTCGACATCCAGGGCGAGTCGTTCGTGGCCGCCGGCATCGGCGACTGGCCGGCCCGGACCAAGCAGCGGATCGGCTCGCCCCGGCTCGCCGACCGGCTCGGCGTCACCGGCTTCCACGCCGCGCCCGCCACCGCCAACGACCGCTTCGACGTCGCCGACGCGCCCGGAGCACCGTACATCCGCTTCCCCTCCTGGCTGTTCTGCGGTGCCTGCCGGCGCATGAAGCGCTGGCGGATCGCCGACGAGAAGCACGGCCAGGCGCCGCGCTGCCCGTCCTGCCCCCCCCCCGCACGGACCCTGGCACCGATGCGGTTCGTGCAGATCTGCCAGGCCGGGCACCTCGGCGACGTCGACTGGTGGTTCTGGGCGCACTCGCGGTGCGACGGCGGCGAGCGGCGGCACTGTGAGGAACGCGAGAGGCTGCGGTTCCTCGTCTCGGAACGGGCCTCCGGCCTCGAAGCGCTCTCCGTCACCTGCACGGCCAAGGGGTGCGGCGCCACCCGGGACCTGCTCGACGTCCTCGGCACCCACGGCATGCGGCTCGGGACGCAACCCGTGGCAGCGTGCGAGCGAGGCCGTCGCATGCCCGCGTCCGGTGCAGATCGTGCAGCGCACGGCGGGCAACCTCTACTACCCCGTCGTGCACTCGGCGTTGGACATTCCCGAGACCAACGTCCCCGTGCATACCGATGACGCGCACGCGGCCCGGGTCCGTGAACATCATCTGTGGGTCCTGCTGTGCAGGGACCCTGCCTCGCCGCGCGCCGCCGCCTTCCGGGAGATGATCCAGGAGGACACCGGAGCCGACGACAGCCTGATGGGCACCCTCCTGGCGGAGGAGACGGGACAAACGGCCCCCGCCGTGGCCGCCTCCGCGGGGCAGCCGCCCGCCGGCCCCGCCCACCCCGACCTGAGCCGGGAGGAATGGGCCGCGTTCACGGCGCCCGCCCCGCCCGCCACCCGTGACTTCGCCCTGCGCGAGACCACGCTCGGGCTGGCGGGGGAGACGGACGAACCGTGGGCCGGGCTCGCCCGCCGCTTCGGTCGCATCGTGCTCGCCGACCGGCTCCGCGAGGTCCGGGCCCTGTCCGGCTTCACCCGGGTCTCCCCGGACGCCACCGTCGTCGCCGCCGACACGTCCCGCCGGCTGAAGTGGCTGCCCGCCGTCGAGGTCTTCGGCGAGGGCGTCTTCCTCACCCTGGACCGTGACGCGCTCCGGGAATGGGAGCAGGACGTGGAGGTTCGCCGACGGGTCGCAGGGATGCGGGCCCACCTCGACCGCGTTCCCGGCGAGGAGCGCTCTCGCTCCGCACAGGCTGCCGTGACCCGCGCGGCCTCACGCCGGTCAGGGTCACCGGGTCGTGCGCACAGCACGGGACCGCTGGGTAGCGGCTGATCCCGTACGGGTGACGCGGGTGTGTTCCCTGTCGTCAGTCCGGGCGCAGCCCTACACTCAGGGTTGATAGTTCCAACTCCCTTGTCAGTCAGGGGATTCGTGCCCGAGAGTACCTCTGCCGGAGCCGCGCAGGGTGCCGTCGGCGACGCGCGGCTGCTCGCGCTGCGTGCCGAGGTCGAGAAGCTCATCACCGAGGCCCGGATCGGCGCACGGCGGGCGCAGCGCCGGGCCAAGCTCTGGCACGCGGCCTGTCTCAGCCTGGGTTTCCCCGCGGCGGTCCTCGCCGGCGTCTCGGGCGCGGCGGGTCTGGCCTCTGTCGAAGCGCGGGTGCCCGCGGCCGTCCTGGCCCTTCTGGCCGCGGGGTTCTCGGCCGGGTCGACCTTCCTGCGGGCGGACGCCCGCCACATGACGAACCTCCGCAGACGCTATGCCTGGCAGGAACTGGAGACGCGCGCCCGGCTCGTCCTGGCCTACGACGCCTACGAGGGCCCCGAGTATCTGTACACCGCCCTCCTGGGCCTGCACGAACTGCGCGTCGCCGTTCCGTCCAGCGCTCTGATCCTGGCCGAGCAGCAGGCGCCGGTGGGCGTCCCGGCGCCGGCACTTCCGCTGTCTGCGGTCCAGCCGCCGACGGCCACGGCACCGACGGTTCAGCAGGTGACCATCCCGTCCCCCGCGGCCCAGCCGCCCGCGATACCCCAGGCCCCGCCCGACCCGTTGCCGGAGTCGACCGACCCGGTCGGCTGACGCGTACCCGTCCTGGCCCCGAAGCCCGTGCCGATCCGACCGGCCCCATCCGGCCGACCGCTTTGGCGGCCTCGTGCGTTGCCGGAAAAGCCGTGGCCTCGTTCTCCCGTCCTTCCCTACACTCGACAACCGGCAAGCGCGGCCCCCTCGTCATGGGGTCGCGTATCCGTGACCATCGAGGGGAGTCCGGCCGTGCGTGTCCGCGCCGCTGCTGTCGCTCCCCGTTCCCGGTCCTCCTGGTCCTCCTCGCGGTCCATGGTGATCCTGGTGTCTTCGTCCGTCCGGTGCCCGCTGCGCGGCCGGCGCCGGATGTCGTGACGAGACGACACAGCTGACGGTTCAGGTCCTGGACGCGTTTGCGTCCGAGGCGTTCGCCTGCCTGCCTGTCCGCACACCGTTCGTCTCGTCCGGGAATCGCGCTGCCCTGTCACAGAGCACCGAAAGGCCACGGGCCATGCGCAACCCCCTGCACACCGCCCCCCTCGCCACCGTCCGCAACCTCGGCGTCCTCGCCCATGTCGACGCCGGCAAGACCACCGTCACCGAGCGGATCCTGTACGCCACCGGCACCACGCACAAACGGGGCGAGGTGCACGACGGCACCACCGTCACCGACTTCGACCCGCAGGAGCGCGACCGGGGCATCACGATCTTCGCCGCCGCCGTCAGCTGCACCTGGGACGGTCACCGCATCAACCTGATCGACACCCCGGGGCACGTCGACTTCACCGACGAGGTCGAGCGCTCGCTGCGCGTACTCGACGGCGCGGTCGCGGTGTTCGACGCGGTCGCCGGCGTGGAACCGCAGAGCGAGTCGGTGTGGCGGCAGGCCGACCGGCTCGGCGTGCCGCGCATCGCGTTCGTCAACAAGATGGACCGGGCCGGCGCCGAGCTGGACGCCGCCGTCGCCTCGATCCGCGAGCGGCTGCACCCCTCGCCCCTGGTGGTCCAGTTGCCGATCGGCGCCGAGGACGCCTTCACCGGTGTCGTCGACCTGATCCGCATGCGGGCGCTGACCTGGACCGACGACGGTACGACGGCCCACGAGGGCCCCGTGCCGGACGACTCGCGGGAGGAGGCCCGCCATCGGCGCCGGACGCTGGAGGAGGCCGTCGCCGAACTGCACCCGGGCGCGCTGGAGGAGTTCTGCGACACGGGCGCGCTCAGCACCCGCACGCTCACCTGTGCCCTGCGCGACCTCACCCGCAGCGGCGAGGGCGTCGTCGTGCTGTGCGGCTCGGCCTACCGCAACCGGGGCGTCGAACCGCTGCTGGACGCCGTCCTCGCCTACCTGCCGTCCCCGCTCGACGTGCCGCCCGTGCGCGGGACGCGCGAGGACGGCACCGGTGAGCAGGACCGTGCTGCCGACCCCGAGGCGCCGTTCGCCGCCCTCGCGTTCAAGGTGAACGCCGCGTCCACCGGACGACTGACCTATCTGCGCCTGTACTCGGGAACGATCGAGAGGGGAGACACCGTGTGGGACGCGACCGCCCGCCGCACCGAGCGCATCGGCCGCATCCTGCGGGTCCGGGCCGACCGGCACGCCCCGCTGGACCGGGCGGTCGCCGGGGACATCGTCGCCGTGGTCGGGCTGAAGTCCGCCCGCGCCGGATCGACCCTGTGCGCGCCCTCCGCCCCGCTGGTCCTGGAGCCTCCGGGTGTCGCCGAGCCCGTCGTGTCCGTGGCGCTCGAGGCACTCCGGGGCACCGACACCGGACGGCTGGCGTCGGCACTCGCACGGCTCGTCGAGGAGGACCCCTCGCTGGCGGTGCGGACCGACCCGGAGACCGGTCAGACGGTGCTGTCCGGCATGGGGGAGCTGCATCTGGAGGTCGCGGTGGAGAAGATCCGGCGCGATCACGGGACGGCTGTCACCGTGGGCCGCCCCCGGGTCAGCTACCGGGAGACCGTCGGCCGAGGGGTGTCCGGGTTCGTCTTCCGGCACGTCAAACAGGACGGCGGGGCGGGCCAGTTCGCCCATGTCGTGCTCGACGTCGAGCCGTTGGGCACCCCGGGCACTCCGGGTACCGGTTTCGAGTTCCGTTCGGCCGTCGTCGGCGGGCGCGTGCCGCAGGAGTACGTCCGTGCGGTCGAGGCCGGCTGCCGGGACGCCCTGACCGAGGGGCCGTCGGGCGGTCATCCGGTGACCGGGCTGCGCGTCACGCTCACCGACGGGGCGACCCATGTGAAGGACTCCTCGGACACCGCCTTCCGCACCGCCGGCCGGCTCGGTCTGCGGGAGGCCCTGCGGGCCTGCGCGATGGTGCTGCTGGAACCGGTGGTGGAGGCCACCGTCACCGTGCCCGAGGAGACGGTGGGCGGGGTGCTCGGTGATCTGGCCGCGCGCCGCGGCCGGGTGACCGGCTCGGCCACCCGGCCGGGCGGCACCGTCGTCACCGCGACGGTTCCGCTGGCCGAACTGTTCGGCTACGCGACCCGCCTGCGCAGCCGCACCCGGGGCCGCGGCACCTTCACCACCCGGCCCACCGGCTACGCACCGGCACCGACTCCGGCTGCGAGCGCACCTCGGGCGCCCGCACGGTAGCCGGGCGGCGGCCCCTCTCGCATCTACGCGCGGGAGGGGCCGTCCCGCGCACCGAGGGCAGCGGAACGGTCGCTGTGTCATGCTGCGGGCATGGAGCGGACGTTCAAGGCGCACGGCGGTCTCGCGGCGGCGTCGGGCACCGTGCTGTTGGTGCCGGCCACGCTCACGTGGCTGCCGGGCCCTCTGCCGCCGACCTGGTCAGGACGGCTGATGGTGGCGATGCTCGTGCTGCTCCTCCCGGTCTTCACATCCGCTCTGGTGCGCTTCATCCGGGCCCGTGCGTCCGGGCGGTCGGTGTGGAAGGCCTTTCGGTGTCTTCCGGGCAAGGTGCGGCTGGCACTCGGGGCATTGACCGTGTGGGGTGGCGTGCTGCTGATCCTCGGCACGGCAGGAACGGGCGGCGCGCAGTCCGCCGGGATGAGGGACGGTGGGGACTTCTCCTGGGGCACGCTGTCGGACGGGCCCGGCATGACCGTGCTCTCTCGGAGCCAGTACCACATCGCTCTCGAGAACGATCAGCGCAGTATGCTCGCGATCTCCGGCCTGCTCTTCGTCGGGGCGGCCTTTTTCGCCCTGACAGCCGGGGAGTTGCGTCGAGCGGACCGCGAATCCTCGCCCTCGTGACGCGTGCGACCTCCAACCATTTGGTGACCATTTGACCCGGTGGTTGACCTGGGCATGACGGACTGGGCAGGGTGAGCCGGTCTGCCTTCCGCCTCTCCTCAGGAGCCGTTGTGACCGACACCCCCAACTCCGGCACGGCCGCACGCCGTCCTGCCCGCCGTACACTGCTGCGCACCGCCGGACTGATGGCCGGTCTCACCGTGGCCGGTCTCCCCACCCCTGCTGGTGCAGCCGCCCGCACCGAGACCGAACCGGCCCTGCTGCCGACCGCCGAGGACGGCACGGTGTCCGGGGCCGGAGCCCGTGAACTGCGTGGCGAGTGGATCGCCACCGTCGCCAACATCGACTGGCCCTCACGCCCCGGCCTGAGCCCGGCCGAACAGCAGAGGGAGTTCGTCGCGCTGCTCGACCACGCCAGATCGACCGGACTCAACGCGGTGTTCGCCCAGGTCCGCCCGACGGCCGACGCGTTCTGGCCCTCCCGGTTCGAGCCGTGGTCGCAGTACCTGACCGGAACCCAGGGGCAGGACCCCGGTTACGACCCCCTGGGCTTCATGGTCGAGGCCGCGCACGCTCGCGGGCTGGCCCTGCACGCGTGGTTCAATCCGTACCGCGTCTCGCAGCAGTCCGACGTCACCAAGCTCGTGCCCGGCCATCCGGCGCGACTGCACCCGGAATGGATCGTCACCTACGGCGGTCGGCTGTACTACAACCCCGGTATCCCGGCCGTCCGCGCCTTCGTCGAGGACGCCATCATGGACGCGGTGGAGCGCTACGAGATCGACGGCGTCCACTTCGACGACTACTTCTACCCCTACCCGGTGGGCGGCCAGGACTTCCCCGACGACGACGCCTTCGCCGCGTACGGCGCGGACTTCACGGACCGGGCCGCCTGGCGCCGGCACAACGTGGACCTGCTGGTGCGGGAGACGCACGAGCGGGTGCGCGAGATCCGGCCCGAGGCGGCGTTCGGCGTCAGCCCCTTCGGCATCTGGCGCAACGCCTCCAGCGACCCGCGGGGCTCGGCCACCGGCGGCACCCAGTCCTACGACGCGCTGAACGCCGACACCCTGGGCTGGGTACGCAACGGCTGGCTGGACTACATCGCCCCGCAGCTCTACTGGAACATCGGTCTCCCGGTGGCCGACTACGCCGTCCTCGCTCCGTGGTGGGCGGACGCGGTGCGCGGCACCGACGTGCAGCTGTGGATCGGCCAGGCCGTGTACAAGGTGGGCGACCCCGCCCAACCGGCCGCCTGGCAGGATCCGGCCGAGCTCTCCCGGCACCTGACGATGAACGAGGGACTGCCGGAGATCAACGGCGAGATCCTGTTCAGCGCCACGGACGTGACCGCCGATCCGATCGGCGCGATCAGCAGGATGACCGACGACCACTGGCAGCGGCCCGCACTGCCTCCCGTCCTGCCGAGGCTCGCCCGCGGCCCCGCGCCCCTGCCCCCGCTCGTGTCGGCGACCCGGACGGCCGGCGGCGGGATCCGGGTCGAGGTGCGCTCCCGCGGCAACCACGTCCCCGCGCTGTACGCGGTCCGGCTGCGCGGCGCCACCGGTAGCGACGAGCTCGTGGCGGTGCTCCCGGGCGCCCGCAGCACCGAGTGGGCGGGGCCGGCGGCACCGGAGGGATCGGCGTACGCGGTCACCTCGGTGGACCGCGCCAACCGCGAAAGCGCCCCCATCACCGCACGGCCGCGCACACACTGACGTCGCATCCGGTTCGTCCCTCCTGGCTCCACCCGGCCGGCGGAGCCAGGAGGCGTGGAACCCGCGGCAGCCACCGCGCCGCCGCCGGCAGCGCTCCGTGTACCGCGAGACGTGACCGGCCACCGGCCCGCGCTGTCCCGGTGGCTACTCGGGGTCGCGGTCGAACTTCGAGGTCGACCAGAAGTAGCCGAGCACCGCGAGACCCAGGCACCAGACGACCGCGAGCCACCCGTGGTGGCCGATCTCGCTGCCGAGCAGCAGACCCCGGAGGGTCTCGATGGCGGGCGTGAACGGCTGGTACTCGGCGATCGGCCGGAACCAGCCGGGCATGGCGTCGACCGGGACGAAGGCGCTGGACAGGAGCGGCAGCAGGATCATCGGCATCGCGTTGTTGCCGGCGGCCTCGGCGTTCGGGCTGATCAGGCCCATGCCGACCGCGATCCAGGTGAGCGCCGTGGCGAAGAGCACCAGCAGTCCGAACGCCGCCAGCCACTCCAGGACGCCGGCATCCGTGGACCGGAAGCCGATGGCCACGGCGACGGCCCCCACGAGGACCACACTCGTGATCGACTGCAGCACGCTGCCGACGACGTGTCCGACGAGCACCGCACCGCGGTGGATCGCCATCGTGCGGAAGCGGGCGATGATGCCCTCGGTCATGTCGTCGGCGACGGAGACCGCGGTCCCGATCACCGTGCTGCCGATGGTCATCAGCAGCAGGCCCGGGACGATGTACGCGATGTACTCGGAGCGGTCCGGGCCTCCGCCGCCGATGCCCGCGCTCATCACGTCGCCGAAGACGTAGACGAAGAGCAACAGCAGCATGACCGGCGTGAGCAGCAGGTTCAGTGTGAGGGACGGATAGCGCCGGGCGTGCAGGAGGTTGCGGCGCAGCATGGTGGACGAGTCGCGTACGGCGAGGGAGAGGGAGCTCATCGGACATCCTCCTTGGACTGGCTGGATTGGCTGGCCCGGCCGGGCCGGTCGGGCCGACTCGGCACGGTGGAGCCGGTCAGGGCGAAGAACACGTCGTCGAGGTCGGGGGTGTGCACGGTCAGCTCGTCCGCCTCGATGCCGGCCGAGTCCAGCCGGTCGAGGAGGGAGCGCAGCTCGCGCTGGCTGCCGTCGCCGGGGATCCGCAGCACCAGCGCCTCGTCGTCCCGTGCGGCCCGGGGCAGGGCGAGAGCGGCGTTCCGGTACGCGGAGGGGTCGGAGAAGCGGAGCCGGACGTGCCCGCCGGGGATCATCCGCTTCAGCTCCTCGGCGGTGCCTTCGGCGGCGATCCTGCCGTCGTTCAGCACCGCGATGCGGTCGGCGAGTTCGTCGGCCTCCTCCAGGTACTGGGTGGTGAGGAAGACGGTGACGCCGTCGGAGACGAGTTCGCGGACGATCTGCCACATGGTGTGGCGGCTGCGCGGGTCGAGGCCGGTGGTCGGCTCGTCGAGGAAGATGATCCGCGGGTCGCCGACGAGAGTCATGGCGATGTCGAGGCGGCGCTTCATGCCGCCGGAGTAGCCCTGGGCGGGCTTCCGTGCGGCGTCGACGAGGTCGAACCGTTCCAGCAACTCGGCGGTGACCCGCCGCCCCTCGCGCCTGGACAGGTGGTGCAGGTCCGCCATGAGAAGCATGTTCTCCTCACCGGTGATCAGCCCGTCGACGGCGGAGAACTGCCCGGTGACGCCGATCGCGGCACGCACCCCGTCCGGCGACGTGGCGATGTCGTGGCCCGCGACCTGGGCCTGCCCGCCGTCGGCGGCGACGAGCGTGGACAGGATCTTCACGACGGTGGTCTTGCCGGCGCCGTTCGGCCCGAGCAGCGCGAACACGGACCCGGCCGGGATGCGCAGATCGATGCCGTCGAGGACGGTCCTGTCGCCGTACGACTTGCGCAGACCGACGGCGGAGACGGCGGTCGGCGACGGGGGACCGTCACCCTTTCTGGATGTGGGCATGACAAAAGAAGGCATGGGCCCTCCCGTTCGATGGCTGAAGTGGCGGGGTGTGGGTCGAGGCCGGCTCTTCCGGGGGTCAGGCCTTGGCTCGGCGGATGTCGATGTTGCCGTACCGGGTACGGGCGCGGACCTTGACGGTGCCCTCGGTCTCCTCCGGGGCCTCGGACGCGGTGAGCGTGTTGCGCACCTGGCCGGAGTCCGAGCTGACGTCGAGCCAGGCAGCCGTGCCCTCGCGGACGCCGACCTCGATGGCACCGTAGGAGGTCTCCAACTGGACAGTGCCGCAGGCCACTTCACCCACGCGCAGGGTGCCGTGGGCGGTGGTGGCGGTGACCGAGTCCTCGGCGCGCCGGATCTCGATGTCGCCGTTGGCGCCGCTCACCCGCAACTCACCGGTCGCGACGCCGACGGTCGTGGTGCCGTGCGAGTTCTTCAGGACGGCGGGGCCGTCGACGAGACCGACGCGCAGGCTGCCGGAGCTGGTGGTGATCTCGGCCGTGCCCTGGACCCGGTCCACGGTGATCGAGCCGTGCGACGCGGTCAGCTTCAGCGGACCGGTCGCGTCGAGGCGGACGTCGCCGGACGAGGTCTTCACACGGACCTCACCGAGTCGGTCCTCACCGAGCACCTGGACCCAGGAACCGGTCATGTCGACGTGCGAGCCGGTGGGCAGTTCGACCGTCACGTCGACGGTGCCGGTGCGGCCGAACAGGTTGGATTTGGGCGTCCTGACGGTCAGGACGTCGTTCGCGTACGTGACCTCGGTCTGGGCGGCCGTCCGCACGTCCAGCTCCTTCTTCGGGTCGCGGGGACGCACCTCGACGTCGGTGCCGGGGCGGTCGCCCGCGGTGAACCGGATGGAACCGGCGTCCACGTGCGCGGTGACCGAGATCGGTTCGGGAGTGTCGAAAGAAGGCATGGCTGTCCCGTCCTCTTGAGTCTTCAGGACGTCCCCGCTGGTGGGACGTGGTTGTGGGTGAAGTGGTACGGGCGGGGGTGCGGCTAGCGCACCCAGCCCGTGAAGCTCTGTCCGATGGTCTGGGCCCTCTCCGTCCGCCGCGGTCGTGTACCGCCGTCGACCGCGGCCGACACGGCCCGTACCAGCCACGCGTTGACCGACAGGCCCTCGCGGCTCGCGGCCTCCTCGACGTGTGCCTTGAGGTGGGCCGGCAGGCGCAGGTTGACGCGGGCGGTGCCGCCCTCGTCGCCTTCGGCGGGCGCCTGCGCCCTGAGCGGTCCGACGGGTGCGGCCGGCTCCACGGGGCCGCCGACGGGCGGCGGCGTCACCACGAAGTCGGGGTCCAGCCCGCGCAGCCGTACGTCGACCGAACCGGGGGCGAGCTCGCGGGTGATCTCGTCCATCGCGGCGGAGAGCACATTGAGCAGGGTCAGACGGGCCGCCGACTCCAGCGGAGCGGTGAGCCGTTCGGCCAGCTCGCGGGCATCTTCCCCGCCGGCCTCGGCGGCCACCGCGAGTTCACGGCGGAGGGTGTCGACATACGGGGTGAGGTCCATGGCGCTATGGTGGCACCATTTAGGCGCCATGCGCAAGCCGACAGGCGACACCTCCGATTTGACGTCCAACTCGCTCGTCTGACCTGCGAAAACGAGCTGATGTCCATCCGGGTGATGGTGGCGCCGCACGTTCTCGCGCACTCCTGGTGCTGCAGAGTGGCACCTGTTGGCACCTGTTGGCACCTGTTGGCGCCTGATGATGCCAGAGGGTGCCAGGTCGTACCCCGGACCTCGTCGGCGGCACGCCGCTCAGCCGCGTCGCGCGAGGATGCTGAGGGTGTTGGCGGCCACGACGGCACCGATGCTCGCCCATTCCATCGGGCCCAGGTCCTGGTCCAGGCCGATCCAGCCGAGGAGGGCGGCGAGGAGCGGGTTGACGCTCATGAAGAGCCCGAACGCCTGGGCGGGTACGCGGCGCAGGGTGAACAGGTCGGCGAGGTAGGGCACCGCCGAGGAGAGCACACCGGCCGCAACGGCACAGCCGACGGCCGAGGCGGTCGGCGGCCGGTGCAGGACGAGGAGGACGCCGACCGGCAGGAACATCAGCGCGGAGATCCCGGCCGCCGCGGCGGAGCCCTGCACACCCGGGATGCGGCGGCCGACGGTGCGGTTGAGGAGGATGTACGACGCCCAGCAGCACGCGGCCAGCAGTCCCAGGCCCATCCCCACGTAGTCGGTCGAGGGCTGGGGGTGCATCAGGGTGACGACGCCGGCCGCGGCGATCACCGCGCAGCAGGCGTCGACGCGCCGGCGGGCGGCGGCGAGGGCGATCATGAGCGGGCCGAGGAACTCCAGCGTGACCGCCAGGCCGAGGCCGATACGGTCGATGGCGGTGTAGAGGGACAGGTTCATGGTCCCGAACACCACGGCGAGCCCCAGCACCGGCCACCACTGCGCCCGGGTGAAGTCCCGCAGACGAGGGCGGCCGAGGGCGAGCAGGACGATCGCGGCGACGTACTGGCGGACCGCGACGACGCCCACCGGCCCGAGGACGGGGAAGGCGAGGGAACCGATCGCGGCGCCGACCTGGTTCGACAGGCCACTGCCGGCCATCGTGACCACGCCGGCCAACCGGCTCCCGGACGGCACCGGGGCCGAGGGACCCGTGCACGGAGCAGAGGAAGCGGACGGAGCAGAAGGTACGGAAACCGCGTCGGATGCACTTCGCATGACGCGATGGTGTGACCCGGTGACGCTTGCGCAAAATGCGTCCACGGCGGGATCCATACCCTTGGGTCATGGATGTGGAGCTGCGGCAGTTGCGCTGCCTTGTCGCCATCGTCGACGAGGGCACCTTCACCGACGCCGCCATCGCTCTGGGCGTCTCCCAGGCGGCGGTGTCCCGGACCCCTGGCCTCGCTCGAACGCGACCTCGGCGTGAGGCTGCTCAGGCGCACCTCACGCGAGGTGACACCGACCGCGGCCGGGCTGCGGGTGGTCGCCCGGGCCAGACGGGTGCTCGGAGAGGTGAACGACCTGGTACGGGAGGCCACTTCGGGCCACAGCATCCTGCGGATCGGCTATGCCTGGTCGGCGGTCGGCCGCCACACGCCCGCGTTCCAGCGCCGCTGGGCCCAGACGCACCCCGGTACGGATCTGCGCCTGGTGCGCGTCAGCTCCGCGACCGCCGGCCTGGCGGAGGGCGCCTGCGACCTCTCCGTCGTCCGCAATCCCCTGGACGACCGCCGCTTCGACGGGGTCGTCATCGGTCTGGAGCGGCGCCTGTGCGCCCTGCCCGCCGAGGACCCCCTGGCCGCACGCCGGTCGCTGCGCCTCGCCGACCTCAGCGGGCGCGTCCTGCTGATCGACCCGCGGACCGGCACCACCACACCCGAGTTGTGGCAGCCCGGCTCCCGCCCGGCGACGGAGGAGACCCATGACGTCGACGACTGGCTGACCGCGATCTCCAGTGGGCGCTGTGGCGGCATGACGGCGGAGTCCACCGCGCACCAGTATCCCCGGCCCGGCATCGCCTACCGGCCGGTCCGCGACGCCGAGCCCGTCGCCGTACGCCTCACATGGTGGCGAGACGACCCGCATCCCGCGACCCAGGCGGCGATCGAACTGCTCACCGCCCTCTACCGGGGCGACTGACGCACTCGTCCCGCGCGGCCACGACACCACATCGGGGCTCAGCCTTCCGAGCGAGATCCTCGGATGCCCCCTCTCGCCCTCCCGCGTCCACACTGCCGAGAGGAGGAGACCGTCATGCGGTCCGGCTGGGCCCGCCCGGTTGCTGGAACACCCACCGGGTGTGGCTGTACACCCCGTCGTCCCGGCCGAAGCCGTACGCGGTGGCCGGGGCCACCGCGAACACCACCGCCTCCCCCTTCCGGAACGCGTCTCCGAGCCCGTGGAAGGTGCCCTCGGGTGAGGTGATGTGCGGTCCGTACTTGGCCTCGTACGCCGCGATCACCTCCTCCAGCAGTGCCGGATCGGCAACCGGCTTCGCCTCGCCCTCGACCACCAGGTCGAGTCCCTCGGTGAGCGAGTTCGCACCGGTGGTCAGCGCGCAGTGCGCGTGGTGTGCGAGGTTCCTGGCCTTCTGCTCGTCCCGACCGGTGGAGAAGTACAGCACGCCGTCGTGCCAGGCGGCGATCACAGGCGTGACGTGCGGCCTGCCGTCGGGCCGCACCGTGGACACCCAGAAGATCTCGGCTGCCTCCAGTCGCCGCCGGGCGTCGGCCCACTCGGTGGCGGTGACGTCCGCGGCGCCCGGGCGGGGATTGAGCGCGGAGCTGTAGCGGGGGTCGAGCTCGGTCGTGGGCTGCTGTGCGGGGTCCGTCATGGGCATGGCGGATCTCCTTTCTTTCCCCCCATAACGACGCACGGCCCGCGCCGGAATCATCGGTACGCCCGTTCGTGTCCGTGGCGAGCCGGTCGCTGCGTCCACGACCGACGCCGTCGCGGTGCGCGCTCCGACCACCGGCCCTGTTCGGAGCGCGCACCGCGTACCGGGATCAGGGGTAGGCCACCACCTTCGACGGCACGGTGTCAGTCCCCGACGTCGGCGAACCCGTGTCGTTGATGACGCACTCGTACTGCCCGTGGCCGCTGAGCGACACGACCAGCAGGTGGTGGAAGCGGACCCCCGGACGGTTCGGGGCGGCGAAGCCGTGGTGCTGCACGATCGACGGGTTCACGTTGTATTGACTTGCCCCCGGGCTGAGGCCCAAGGATTCTGGCCTTCTTTTCCGCTGCTGTGCCGCTAGGCGGCACGGGCTGCGGGTCGGATTCCGTGGCTTCCTGCTTCGTCGCGCGGTGCCGGACCAGGGTCCGGGCTTACCTGCGCTCCACAGGCTGTCACCGCCAGTCCGGCGGCCTTGATGTTGATGGCAGCGTTGTGGTCCCGGTCGTGGACCGTGCCGCAGGCGGTACAGGTCCATTCCCGCACGTGCAGGGGTTTGGGCCCGTCGCGGTGGCCGCAGGCGGAGCACACCTGGCTGGTGGGCTCGAACCGGCCGACCTTCACAAGGACCCGTCCGTACCGGGCGGCCTTGTACTCCAGCAGGTGCACGAACCGGGACCAGCCCGCGTCGTGCACGCTTCTGGCCAGCCGGGTGCGCGCCAGTCCGCTCACCGCCAGGTCCTCCACGGCGACCGTTTGGTTTTCACGGATCACCTTCGTGGAGAGCTGGTGGTGGAAGTCGCGGCGGGCGTCGGCCACCTTCGCGTGGGCACGGGCCACCTTCCGGCGGGCTTTCTCTCGGTTCTTGGATCCCTTCTGTTTGCGGGACAGCTCCCGCTGGGCCTTCTTGAGTTTCTTCTCCGCGCGGCGCAAAAACCGCGGGGAGTCGATCTTCGTGCCGTCGGACAGCACGGCGAAGTGCGTCAGCCCGAGGTCGATGCCCACGGCCTGGTCGCTCGCGAGCATCCGTTTCGCGTCGGCGGCCGGGTCGGTGTCGATGACGAAGGAGGCGAAGTACCGGCCCGCTGCGTCCTTGACCACGGTGACACTGGACGGCACGCACGGCAGGGGTCGGGACCATCTGACCCGCACCTCGCCGATCTTCGGCAGGTTCAGCCGTCCGGCAGGGGTGATCTTCCAGCGGGCGTTCGTGGTGAACCGGACCGTCTGCCGGGCGTCCTTGCGCGACCTGAAGCGCGGCGCGCCCAGCTTCGGACCCCTGCGCTCGCCGGTGCGGGAGGCGAAGAAGTTGCGGTAGGCGGCCTCCACGTCCCGCAGCGCCTGCTGCAGCACCACCGCGGAGACTTCGCCCAGCCAGGACCGTTCCCGGGTCTGCTTCGCCTCGGTGATCAGCGTCCTGGACAGCAGCCCGGCGGTGGGAAAGGGCTGACCGGCTGCCCGGGCCCGCTCCCGGGCCGCGATGGCGTCGTTGTACACCACCCGCGCGCAGCCGAACGCCCGGGCCAGCGCACTGCGCTGACCGGGCGTCGGGTCGAGGCGGAAGGCATACCGAAGGTGCACGATCCGGACGTTAGCACCGGCCACCGGCAGTGCGGGGCGGATCGGACGAATTCCGGCTCCGCCGGAACGATCCGGCGACGCTCCACGTCGCACCCGCCGGATTTGCTTCACCAGCGGCGTGAACCCCGGTAGCGACCCGGGCCGAACTGGTCCGATTCCTGCCGGGCGAACACCTCGTCCAGCTTCGCCTGGATGCCCGCCGTGGACGGGTCGAAGACGATCACGTTCGGACCGAGGTCGCCGCCGGCCCGCAGCCGGCGCGGCTTCCCGGGCTTCGCCGCGACGGAAGGGGCGGCCGGCGCGGCGGGGGCGGTCGGTGCGGCGGAGGCCGTGGTGGTCAGCGCCGCCAGTACGGGGGCGGCGGCCGCGGCTCCGAGGACGGCCCGGCGTCGGACGGCGACACGGGGGTTGTCGGAGGACGGCTGGGCGGAGGGGGAGTCGGAGATCATGGGGGCTCTCCTGGTTCAGGAAGTGAACGGTGTGGGGGAGTTGGGAGCGCTTTTCCGCCGCTGATGGTTCATCCGTGGAACAGATGCGTCAAGAGGCGCGGCGAGAGTCGGGGGACTCCGTCGAAACCCTTGACGTGTCGCCTTCAGAGGGTTTAACTCACGTCCTAAATTAAGCTGTGAGTCGCTGACTCCGCCCTCCTTCTCCACTCCCTGCCCGCACCCCCGGAAAGGCACATCAGGAGCCATGCGCAGCATCCGAGCCGCGGCCACCGGCGCCGTCGTCCTGTCCCTCGCACTCGCCGCCTCGGCCTGCGGAGGCGGTTCGAGCACGGGCGGCGGGTCCGGCGACTCGCCCGGGGAGCTCACTTACTGGGCCTCCAACCAGGGCGCCAGCGTCGAGATCGACAAGAAGGTGCTCCAGCCCGAGCTGGACAAGTTCGAGAAGCAGACCGGCATCAAGGTCAAGCTCGAGGTCGTGCCCTGGTCCGACCTGCTCAACCGGATCCTCACCGCGACCACCTCCGGCCAGGGCCCGGACGTGCTCAACATCGGCAACACCTGGTCCGCCTCGCTCCAGGCGACGGGCGCGCTGCTGCCGTGGGACGCGAAGAACTTCGAAAAGATCGGCGGCAAGGACCGCTTCGTCGACTCCGCCCTCGGCTCCACCGGCACCGCGGGCCAGGACCCGGCCGCCGTCCCGCTGTACTCGATGGCGTACGCCCTCTACTACAACAAGCGGATGCTCGCCGACGCGGGCGTCGACGCCCCGCCCGCCACCTGGGACGAGCTGGTCGCCGCCGGCAAGAAGGTGTCCAAGGACGGCAAGTGGGGGATCGGCACGGAGGGTTCGAACCCCTCCGAGAACATCCACCACGCCTTCGTCCTCGCCAAGCAGCACGGCGCCGACTTCTTCACCGCCGACGGCGAGCCCGACTTCACCAACGGCGGTGCGGTCACCGCGGTCAAGCAGTACGTCGACCTGATGGCCAAGGACAGGATCATCGCCCCGGGCAACGCCGAGTACGCCCAGAACCAGTCCGTGAGCGACTTCGCCAAGGGCAGGACGGCGATGCTGCTGTGGCAGTCCGCCTCTGCCAACCTCACGTCCCAGGACATGAGCGAGGACGACTACGGCATCGCGCCGGTGCCCGTGCGGTCCGGCACCCCGGGCGCGGGCAAACAGGTCAACTCGATGGTCGCCGGCATCAACCTGGCCGTCTTCAAGAACAGCGACAACCTCGACGGCGCCACCGAGTTCGTGAAGTTCATGACGAGCGACGCCGAGCAGAAGATCCTCAACACGGCCTACAGCTCCATCCCGCCGGTCAGGGCCGCCCAGGAGGGCCCGGCCTTCAACTCCCCGGCCAACGCCGTCCTGAAGGACACCCTCGCCAACAGCGCCGTGGCGCTGCCGCAGGTCCCCGACGAGTCCCAGTTCGAGACCGCCGTCGGAACGGCGATCAAGGACCTGTTCGCCGACGCCGCCGGCGGCCGCGAGGTGACCACCGCATCGGTGAAGGCCGCACTCACCAAGGCCCAGCAGCAGATGCCCGAGAAGTGAGCCCCGACACCGCCATGACCGCCACTGCCCCCACCGCGGAGGCCGCCGCGCGGAAGACGTCCCCCGGTGCGGCGCGCGGCCCCCGCCGCCGCCCCGGGCGGATCCGCCGCATCGGACTGCCGTACCTGCTCCTGCTGCCCGCGCTGCTCCTCGAACTCCTGGTCCACCTGGTGCCGATGGTGATCGGCATCGTCATGAGCTTCAAGGAGCTCACCCAGTTCCACATCCGCGACTGGGGCACCGCCCCCTGGGCCGCCCTCGACAACTACAAGGTGTCGGTGGACTTCGACGCTCCCGTCGGCGCGGCCCTGCTCCACTCCTTCTTCGTCACCGTCGCCTTCACCGTGCTGTCGGTCGGCCTGTGCTGGCTCGTCGGCACCGCCGCCGCGATCTACCTGCAGGACACCTTCCGCGGCCGCGGCCTGCTGCGCGCCCTGTTCCTGGTGCCGTACGCCCTGCCGGTCTACGCGGCCGTCATCACCTGGGTGTTCATGTTCCAGCACGACAACGGCCTGGTGAACCACGTCCTGCACGACCAGCTCGGCCTCACCGACAAGCCGTCCTTCTGGCTGATCGGCGACAACAGCTTCTTCGCGCTGCTGACGGTGTCCGTGTGGAAGGGCTGGCCGTTCGCCTTCCTGATCGTCATGGCCGGCCTGCAGAACATCCCCCGCGAGCTGTACGAGGCCGCCGCGCTGGACGGCGCCGGGATGATCCAACAGGTCCGCCGCATCACCCTGCCGTCGCTGCGTCCCGTCAACCAGGTCCTGGTGCTGGTCCTGTTCCTGTGGACGTTCAACGACTTCAACACCCCGTTCGTCCTGTTCGGCAAGGCCGCCCCCGAGGCCGCGGACCTCATCTCGGTCCACATCTACCAGGCGTCCTTCGTCACCTGGAACTTCGGCACCGGCTCCGCCATGTCCGTCCTGCTCCTGCTGTTCCTGCTCGTCGTGACGGGCGGGTACCTCGTGCTCACCTCGCGCGGACGGAGGACCGCCCCATGAGCCCGCCCCGGTCCCCGATGGCCCCGCCCCGCTCGTTCCTGTGGTCCCGGCGGGTCTTCCTCACCCTGCTCACCGGCTTCGTGCTGATCCCGGTGTACGTCATGATCTCCAGCTCGCTGAAGCCGCTCGCGGACGTCACCGGCACGTTCCGCTGGCTGCCGAGCGAGGTGACGATCCGCCCGTACATCGACATCTGGTCCACCGTCCCGCTCGCCCGGTACTTCGTGAACTCGCTGATCGTGGCGGGCGCGGCGACCGTCTGCTCGGTGGTGATCGCGGTCTTCTCCGCCTACGCGGTGAGCCGCCACAGCTTCCGCGGCAAGCGCGTCTTCACGGTGACCGTGCTGTCGACGCAGATGTTCCCCGGCATCCTCTTCCTCCTCCCGCTGTTCCTCATCTACGTCAACATCGGCAACGCCACGGGCATCGCCCTGTTCGGCTCGCACGGCGGCCTGATCCTGACGTATCTGACGTTCTCCCTCCCGTTCTCCATCTGGATGCTGATCGGCTACTTCGACTCGGTCCCGCGGGACCTGGACGAGGCCGCGCTGGTCGACGGCTGCGGTCCGCTCGGCGCGCTCTTCCGGGTCGTCGTGCCGGCCGCGATCCCCGGCATCGTCGCGGTCGCCGTCTACGCCTTCATGACGGCCTGGGGCGAAGTGCTGTTCGCGTCGGTGATGACCGACGACACCACCCGCACCCTCGCCGTGGGACTCCAGGGCTACCCCACCCTCAACGACGTCTACTGGAACCAGATCATGGCGGCCTCGCTCGTGGTGAGCGTCCCCGTGGTCGCGGGCTTCCTGCTGCTGCAGCGCTACCTCGTCGCCGGCCTGACGGCAGGAGCCGTCAAGTGACCGGCTTCCCCGTACCCGAAAGGACTTCCGTGACCATCGACTACGCCGCCCTCCCCGACGACTTCCTGTGGGGCACGGCCACCTCGGCCTACCAGATCGAGGGAGCCGTGACGGAGGACGGCCGCTCGCCGTCGATCTGGGACACCTTCGCGCGCACCCCCGGCGCCATCGACAACGGCGACCACGGCGACACCGCCTGCGACCACTACCACCGCTGGCGCGAGGACATCGACCTGATGCGCCGCCTCGGCACCAACGCCTACCGCCTGTCCCTCGCCTGGCCCCGCATCGTCCCCGGCGGCGACGGCCCGGTCAACGCCGAGGGCCTCGACTTCTACGACCGGTTGACCGACGGCCTGCTCGAGGCGGGCATCACCCCGTCCGTCACCCTCTACCACTGGGACCTGCCGCAGGCCCTCCAGGACCGCGGCGGCTGGCCGGAGCGCGACACCGCCGAGCACTTCGCCGCGTACGCGTCGGTGGTCGCCGAACGCCTCGGCGACCGCGTGCACCACTGGGCCACCCTCAACGAGCCGCTGTGCTCGGCCTGGATCGGCCACCTGGAAGGCAGGATGGCACCGGGCCTGACCGACCTGACGGCGGCGGTCCGCGCCTCCTACCACCTGCTGCTGGGCCATGGTCTCGCGACGCGGGCGATCCGCGCCGCCGCCCCGAACGCCCAGGTGGGCATCGTCAACAACCTCTCCACGATCCACGCCGCCACCGACAGCCCCGAGGACCGGGCGGCCGCCGCCCGCATGGACGGCCACACCAACCGCTGGTGGCTGGACCCCGTGCACGGCTACGGCTTCCCGGCCGACATGCGCGAGGTCTACGGAGTCGAACTCCCGGAGCGTCCCGGGGACCTGGCGACCATCGCGGCCCCGCTCGACTGGCTCGGCCTCAACTACTACTTCCCCCAGGTGGTGGCGGCCGACCCCGACGGCCCGGCACCGCGGGCGGCCTTCGTGCGCCGCTCCGACGTCCCGCGCACCGGAATGGACTGGGAGATCGACGCGAGCGGCATCGAGACGCTGCTGCTGCGCCTGACGAACGACTACGGCGCACGCAAGCTCTACGTCACCGAGAACGGCTCCGCCTTCCCGGACGTGGTCCGCCCCGACGGCACGATCGACGACCCGGAACGCCAGGACTACCTGGAACAGCACCTGGCCGCCTGCGCGTCCGCCGCCCGCAAGGGCGCCCCGCTCGCCGGCTACTTCGCCTGGTCCCTGCTGGACAACTTCGAGTGGGCGTACGGCTACGACAAGCGCTTCGGCCTCGTCCACGTCGACTACGCCACCCAGACCCGCACCGTCAAGGGCTCCGGCCACCGGTACGCGGACATCATCCGCGGCCACGGGGGCCGGGTGCGGCGCGCGGCCTAGCGACACCCGCCGCGGCCCCGGTGGGCACGGACGCGTAACCGCGTGACCACCGGGGCCCCCGCATCCACGGCTCATGCCATGCGCGCGCCATTCACGTACGCGCCGTTCACGTAACACCGTCCATGCCAGTGCACGTCAGCAAGGGAGCCGGCGCCGCACCCCTACCCTCCCCGAAGGAAAGCCGTATGCCGTGTTCTCGCGGGTGCCGCCGGGGCGGCTGTGCGCCGGGTCAGTTGGCCAGCGGCGTGCGCTCGGCGTGGGCGACCTTCACGGACGCGATGTCGGACAGTTCGCGGTTGTCCTCGAGAGTGCTGTACTCGCTGAACTCGCCCTTGTCGGACTCGGTCCTGCCGGGCTTCAGGTGGGTCGCGCCGACGTAGGTCTGGCCGACGAAGTCTCCGTCGTCGTCGAAGGCGTTGACGATGACGGAGTAGTTGGCGGGCCCGTCCCCCTTGTTGGTGATCTCGTAGGCGAACTCGTAGGTCTCGTCGGGGTCCGTGTCGCAGTCGTTGTACGAGTAGATGTCGGTGTCGTCGCAGTACTCGCTGTCGCTGTCGTCGACGACGAATTCGCCGTCCGAGACTTCGACGTGCTCCAACGGGTCGCCGCCTCCGCCCTCGTCGTCCTTGCCCAGCGCCCACCAGGCGACGCCGCCGCCGGCCAGCAGGAGGGCGAGGACGGCGACGACCGCCGGAACGCGCCGTCCCGCCCGGGCCCGGCGATCGGTGGTCGTCACCGGCGCCGGGGGAGCGGGGGGCGGCGCGGCGGGATATGGGGGAGTGGGAACCGGCTCCGGTCTGTCGGGCGTGCTGTTGTCGGTCATACGGCGACAACTCCTTGTCGGGAGGCGCGCGCTGTGGGACAGGTGCGAGTGAGCTGTCGATCGGGCCGTACGTGGGGCCGGGCACAGCCCAGGTGCCGATGCCCCTTCACCGGACCTGTGCCGCGTGCATGCGAAGCTCGGCCCGGTCGGCGACGGAGGTGCGGAGCGGCACCGGCGGTCGTGGAGGTGGAGAACTTCTTGGAACTGAACATACCGGCGGTGGTCAACCCGAGGAATACGTCGATGACTTGAGGGCGAACAGCGGTCGACCGCCCACACATCCCCTACCGTGCGCGGGGCCACCATGCTGGACACGGAAGCGCGGGTTGTCGGGAACAGGAGGCTGCGGATGTCGGAGTGACTTGGCACCATGTGGCCTGACGATCGCTGTATGAGCGGTGCGTGGCGTGCATGCAAGGTCCGGTGGAGGGCCGTGTGTGCTGACCGAGGGGGAAGCCGTGACGGACTGGATCTACATCCTCGATCCGAACAGGGACACGCTGGACGGGGAGCCGTCCGACAAGGAGACGATACGTCGGCTGGCGGAGGAGGAGCCCGGACTCGAACTCTGGCTCAGCCGCCGCAACCGCATGAAGCGGGGCGACCGCCTGTGGTTCTTCTTCACCCAGCCGGAGTCGGCGGTCGCCGCGGTGGCCGAGGTCGACGAGGAGCCCTGGAACGACCCGGACGCCCCCGACATCCCGTACCTGGTCGGGGCGGCTCTGCTCCCCGAGGCGACGAAGGCGCTGTACCGCGACCCCGTGGGCCGGGACGAACTGGGACTCGGGCAGGTGCGGTCGGTGCAGAAGGTGAAGCCGGAGGCACTGCCGGTGCTGCTGGCGCGGGCGGGTCTCTGACCGGCACGGCAGCGGCCACGCGCCCGGTGCCTCGGTAAGGCGACCGGCATGTCGTCCGCGCACCTGCTGATCATCGGAGACCGGGCCGCTCTGCGCTGGGTGGCGACCCAGCAGCGGATGGCGTTCCCGTCCGGGCGGGCCAAGGCGGCGCGGACGCTGGAGGAGGGCGACGAGATCTTCCTCTACACCACACGCGGCTGCTTCCGGAATCCGACCCGCGACCTGGGCCGGGTGATCGCCCGGGCCTCGGTCACCACCCCCGTACGGGCCCTGGACGAGCCGCTCGTCTTCGGCGACCGGTCCTTCACGGAGGGCTGCCGCCTCGAGGTGTCCGGCCTGGCCCCCTTCCGCGACGGGCTCGTCCTGCGCGACCTGGTGCCCCGGCTGTCGGTCTTCCCGGACCCGGCGACCTGGAGCGTGCGCATGCGGCGGGCGTCACTGGAACTGCCACCGGGGGACGCGGACCTGGTGCGCACGGAACTGGATCCCCTGCTGCGCCCGTACAACGAGGTCGCCGACGCCTACCACTGGGAACCGGCGCCACCCTGAGCCGGGGTACGGCACCCCACTGGCGGAGCCGCTTTCACCGTGTGGACGGCAGAAGGCTGCGGTTCAACCATTGGGTGTACCAGTCCGAAAAGTCCGGCCCCGGGCTCAGGGCGTGGCCGCAGCCGAGGTCGTCCGTCCAGACCTGTCCGCGGGCGGGGCCGGTGACCACCAGGCGGTAGAAGGAACCGCAGCCGATCTCGGCGAGGGCGAGCGAGCCGGTGAACCAGCAGGCTGAGAAGTCCTCCTCACCGGGGGCGTGCTCTTCGCAGACCGGGTGCTCCTGCGAGGGCACGAAGGAGCCTGTGTGTGGAAAGGGAACGGACAGCAGGCCCAGGTCCTCCTGCCGGCCCAGCCACCTCTCGCTGCCGAACTCGTACAGGCCGTAGGCCGGACCGGCGCCCCCGACGCCCACCGTGGTGAGGAACGAGCGGTAGGAAGCCGGGAGTTCGAAGTGATGCTCCCGCTCGAAGCCGACCACGGTGACTTCCGGCACGGGCGGAGCCAACACCCACCGATGCCTGCGTGCACCGTGGTCCCGGCACTCGGGATCGGCCTCGGCCCTCACTCGGACTCGTTCACGCACGTCGTCGACATCCCACACGACCCGGACCCTACCTGCCACCGCCGCGGTCGGACGAGGCTGTTGCACGGGGCCCGTACGACGGCATCAAACGGAGCGGCCATCCGTCACGTTCCGCATCGCCTGCGGAGGAGCTCAACACCGTCGCCTTCGAGGTCGTCGCAGTACGTCGCGCGCCCGGTCATGGCCATTACCAGGGCCAAGCTGGTGCCGGACACGAGCGGCCCGGAGCCGGTCGCGAAGGGGCCGTCGACGGCGAGGAGTTTCAGGCCGCCGATGCGTCCCTTGGCAACGACCACGAGATCCGATCCCCGGTAGTACTCGGCCACCTGTGTGACCGTGTCGATCGGATAGTCACGGTGGATGCCCAGCGGGCGCCGGATGTCTTCCGCGTGCACGATCGTCTCGCCCAGCATGGCCACGGCAGGCAGGGGAGGCTTGGTCGTACTCGGGACGACGTACCGGAATCGCTCAAGGGTCTCGGTCGGGGTCGCCCCCAACTGCTCGGCCAGCCGCATGGCCACCTGCTTGTCGAAGTCGAACCGGCAGCGGATCACACCCGCCAGCCAGCGCACAGCGTTGAGCCGGGCTCCCGCGGTCAGGTGTGCCAGCACCTCGCGCACCGTCAATCCGCTGCACAGCGACGGTGACGCCCACTGCTCGTCGGACAGGTCCGCGAGATCGGCCGCCAGCGCCGCTCGCTCAGTACGGATCAGGGGCCAGAGCCCGGCCCTCTGGCTGCGGTCAGGTGCCAGTTCCGGATCAGTCATTCGGGAGAGTCTCCTGTCGCGGGTAGCGCTCTGCATCGCCCCCTGACCGGAGCAGGTGGGTACCCGGCGGGGGCATTCGAAGAGGAGACTCCTGCCCTCGAGCAAAATCATCGCCCGCGAGTGAACTTTCCTCGGGGGGAACCGAACCGGATCTCGTTGTCGGTGACGGCCTGCGCGGGCACCAGGACGGTGCGGATGACGATGCGGTGATCGCGACGTGCAGGGTCCTGGTGATTCCCGGGCCGCGTCGGCCGCTGTCGTCGACACGCTGGACACGCGGGCCCGAGAGGTGGACCGCTGGATGGCCCGCTGACCCGATACGCCTGGGGTCGCCCCTTACCGCCCCCCGGGCCTTCTCACCGCTCCAGCTGGAATCGGTTCCTGACAGCCGCAAGCAGTTGACGGTGACCGTCCCAATCGGGCTGGGTCGCGATGGGCACGGTGATACGGACCTGCGAGCTGGTGACGTCGCAAACGCTCACCTCCGTGCACCCGCTCCCGGTCTCCTCCGTGGGGTCGATCGTGATCCGCGGGGAGCGTCCGCTCTCCAGCCAGGTGGCCTTCCTTCCGGCCACGACAGAGTTCAGAACCTCGGCCCAGCTGTCGAGGTCGTACGCGTTGAGACACAGCTCGACGCGACCACTGACGAATCCGGTGCTGACCACGATCTCAGCGTGAAGGACGTCGTACTGGTCGGTGCCGGAGAAGCTCATTCCTCCCATGACGCGCAGGGAGATGCTCTGCTCCTCGTCCGAGAGGTGAATCAGCTCGAGGGGGCTGGGATCGGGCACGTCGGTACTACCTCTTGAGGAAATGAGGCCCGAGGGGCCTGTGCGCCGTGAGGACGTCACCCGCTCCGGCGCCTTTGCCCCGGGCGATCACGACGTCCTCTCCTCGGCGGGAAATCAGATTCCCGCTGTCGGTCGAGGAATGGTACACCGCGTCCGGGTTCTTCAGGACCTCCGGCACGCGTTCGTCGCTGAACGCGTGCCGGGAGGCCGCGTGGTAGCCGCCGTCCTTCCGCATCCGGTTTCCCTGTGCCCGCTCGATGACCTCGTCCGCGGTCTTGACGGCCTTCTCCCTGGCTTGCTGGGCCTTCCTCCTTCGTGTACTCGGGCATCAGGCCCGTAGATGCTGCTGGTGCGGGACCAGGCGGTGGCGCCCCGGAAGGTGCTCCGGGTGCGCCAGGCGATGTCACCCGACTCGTCGACCAGTTAGGTCGGTGTGCCGATCAGATCGGTGGCGACGGCGAAGAAACTGCGGTTGATACCACGGTTGTCGCCTACTGGCTTCGGCCGGTTTCGGAGCGACGGAACCCGGCCCGGACCGCGCGCACGGCGGTCTGGAGTTCGGCATCATCGAGATCGCCCGGTTCCGCGAATTCGGGATCGACCGAGTAGTCCTCGAGAGTCATGAACACCTGGTCGAAGAGGGCGCCAAGTGCCCCCTGAACCTCGATCCACCGCGTGAATTCTGCTCACGGGCGTCGGGCGGCTCCTGGTGGTTTCTTCGGGACGCGGGCAGCGG
>NZ_JAESIF010000048.1:0-51675 GCF_016757295.1 Streptomyces sp. M2CJ-2
CGCGTTTGCCCCTACGGCAGTCGGCCCCGGCCCCCTCTAGAGGGGGCCGGGGCCGACTGCCGTAGGGGCGGGGCGTCAGCGGACCGGGTGGCCCGCTTCCCGCAGGGTCTGTTTCACCTGGCCGATGCGCAGGTCGCCGAAGTGGAACACCGAGGCGGCGAGGACCGCGTCGGCGCCCGCGGCGACCGCGGGCGGGAAGTCGGTGAGCCGGCCGGCGCCGCCCGAGGCGATCACCGGGACGGTGACGTGCTTGCGGACGGCGGCGATCATCTCCAGGTCGTAGCCGTCCTTGGTGCCGTCCGCGTCCATGGAGTTGAGCAGGATCTCGCCCGCGCCCAGCTCCGCGGCCCGGTGTGCCCACTCCACGGCGTCGATGCCGGTGCCCCGGCGGCCGCCGTGCGTGGTGACCTCGAAGGAACCGCCGGACTCACCGGACCCGGTACGGCGGGCGTCGACCGACAGGACGAGGACCTGGCGGCCGAAGCGTTCGGCGATCTCCCGGATGAGGTCCGGGCGGGCGATCGCCGCGGTGTTGACGCCGACCTTGTCGGCGCCCGCCCGCAGCAGCTTGTCCACGTCCTCGACGGTGCGGACGCCGCCGCCCACGGTCAGCGGGATGAACACCTGCTCGGCGGTGCGGCGCACCACGTCGTAGGTCGTCTCGCGGTTGCCCGACGAGGCGGTGATGTCCAGGAACGTCAACTCGTCGGCGCCCTCGGTGTCGTACACCTTGGCCATCTCGACGGGGTCGCCCGCGTCCCGCAGGTTCTGGAAGTTGACGCCCTTGACGACCCGGCCGCCGTCCACGTCCAGGCAGGGGATGACTCGGACCGCCAGGGTCATGAACCGTGCTCCTCTATGTCCGCCGAGTGCCTCTGGTGTCCTCGGAATGCTTCCACTTCGACCGACACCAGTACGCGCGAGTCCATGAAGCCCTCCACCACCAGGAGGCTGGTCACCGGGCGCACCGGGTCGAACAGCTCTTTGTGGGCGCGGCCCACCGCGTCGATGTCCCGCGAGTGCGCGAGGTGCACGCGCGTGCGGATCACGGAGTCGACGCCGAGACCGAACTCGGCGATCGCCTCCAGTGCGGTGCCGAAGGCGACCCTGGCCTGTTCGTACGGGTCGCCCTCCCCGTACAGCACGTCGCCCTTGAACGCGGTGGTGCCGCCCACCAGGACGCGGTCGCCCGCCGCGACGGCGCGTGCGCAGCCGAAGGAGTCCTCCCAGGGGCTCTCGCCCCGCACGCGCCGTACGGCTTCGGCCGTCATCGCACCGCGTCCTTCTTCACGAGGTGGCCTCCAGGGCCTCTTCCAGGGTGAACGCCTTCGCGTACAGGGCCTTGCCCACGATGGAGCCCTCGACGCCGAGCGGGACGAGCTCGGCGATGGCCCGCAGGTCGTCCAGCGAGGACACGCCGCCGGAGGCCACCACGGGGCGGTCGGTGACGGCGCAGACGTTCTTCAGCAGCTCCAGGTTCGGGCCCTGGAGTGTGCCGTCCTTGGCGATGTCGGTGACGACGTACCGCGCGCAGCCCTCCTTGTTGAGGCGCTCCAGCGTCTCGTAGAGGTCGCCGCCGTCCCGGGTCCAGCCGCGTCCGCGGAGGGTGGTGCCGCGCACGTCGAGACCGACGGCGATCTTGTCGCCGTGCTCGGCGATGACCTTGGCGACCCATGCGGGGGTCTCCAGGGCGGCGGTGCCGAGGTTCACGCGGGTGCAGCCGGTGGCCAGGGCGGCGGCCAGGGAGGCGTCGTCGCGGATGCCGCCGGACAGTTCCACCTTGATGTCCATGGCACCGGCGACCTCGGCGATCAGCTCACGGTTGTCACCGGTGCCGAACGCGGCGTCCAGGTCGACCAGGTGCAGCCACTCGGCACCCGAGCGCTGCCAGGCGAGCGCGGCCTCCAGGGGGGATCCGTAGGAGGTCTCGGTGCCGGACTCACCGTGCACGAGGCGGACGGCCTGGCCGTCGCGGACGTCGACGGCGGGGAGGAGTTCGAGCTTGGCCATGTCGCTACAGGGTTCCGATCCAGTTGGTGAGGAGCTGGGCGCCGGCGTCGCCGGACTTCTCGGGGTGGAACTGCGTCGCCCACAGGGCGCCGTTCTCCACCGCGGCGACGAACGGCTTGCCGTGCGTGGACCAGGTGACCGTCGGCGCCCGCATCACCGGGTTGTCCGCCGGGAGGGTCCAGTCGTGGACGGCGTAGGAGTGCACGAAGTAGAAGCGGGCGTCCGCGTCCAGGCCGGCGAACAGTTCGGAGCCGGCCGGCACGTCCACGGTGTTCCAGCCCATGTGGGGCACGATGTCGGCCCGCAGCGGCTCGACCGAGCCGGGCCACTCGTCCATGCCCTCGGTCTCGACGCCGTGCTCGATGCCCCGTGCGAACAGGATCTGCATGCCGACGCAGATGCCCATCACGGGCCGGCCGCCGGACAGCCGGCGGTCGATGATCCAGTCGCCTCTGGCCTCCCGGAGGCCCTTCATGCAGGCGGCGAAGGCGCCGACGCCGGGGACGAGCAGGCCGTCGGCGTTCATGGCCGTGTCGAAGTCGCGGGTGATCTCCACGTCGGCGCCCGCGCGCGCGAGGGCGCGTTCGGCGGAGCGGACGTTGCCGAAGCCGTAGTCGAAGACCACGACCCGCTTGGTGGCGCTCACGGTCACACCTCCAGCCGGAGGACGCCGGCGGTCAGGCACATCGCGGCGCCGATCGCGAGCACCACGACGAGGCTCCTGGGCATCTTCTGCTTGATGAACGAGACGACCCCGCCGACGAAGAACAGGCCGACGACGATCAGGGCGGTGGACAGGCCGTTCATGCTTACAGGGCGCCCTTCGTGGAGGGCAGGATGCCCGCCGCGCGGGGGTCGCGTTCGGACGCGTACCGCAGGGCCCGGGCCAGTGCCTTGAACTGGCACTCCACGATGTGGTGCGCGTTGCGCCCGTACGGCACGTGCACGTGCAGGGCGACCTGGGCCTGGGCGACGAAGGACTCCAGGATGTGCCGGGTCATCGTGGTGTCGTACTCGCCGATCATCGGCGCCATCTTCTCGGGCTCGGTGTGCACGAGGTAGGGGCGGCCGGACAGGTCGACGGTGACCTGGGCGAGGGACTCGTCCAGGGGGACCGTGCAGTTGCCGAAGCGGTAGATGCCCGTCTTGTCGCCGAGCGCCTGCTTGAAGGCGGCACCGAGGGCGAGGGCGGTGTCCTCGATGGTGTGGTGGGAGTCGATGTGCAGGTCGCCCTCGGTCTTCACGGTCAGGTCGAACAGACCGTGCCGGCCGATCTGGTCGAGCATGTGGTCGTAGAAGCCGACCCCGGTGGAGATCTCCGTCTTTCCGGTGCCGTCGAGGTCGATCTCGACGAGGACCGACGTCTCCTTCGTCGTCCGCTGCACGCGTCCTACGCGGCTCATGCGCTCTGCTCCTTAGGGGGTGTGGGGGCGGCCCCCACGTAACTGACCAGTTCACGGACCGCGTCGAGGAACGCGTCGTTCTCGGCCGGGGTGCCCGCGGTGACCCGCAGCCGCCCCGGTACGCCGTTGTCCCGGACCAGGACGCCCCGGTCGAGGATCTTCTGCCAGACCACGTGGGCGTCCGCGAACGTGCCGAACTGGACGAAGTTCGCGTCGGACGCGGTCACGTCGTAGCCGAGGTCACGCAGTTCGGTGACCAGCCGGTCCCGCTCCCGCTTCAGCTGCTCGACGTACTTCAGCAGCGTGTCGGTGTACTCCAGGGCGGCCAGCGCCGTCGCCTGGGTGATCGCCGACAGGTGGTAGGGCAGCCGGACGAGCTGCACGGCGTCCACGACCGCCGGGTGCGCGGCGAGGTAGCCGAGGCGCAGGCCGGCCGCGCCGAACGCCTTCGACATGGTGCGGGAGACGACGAGGTTCGGGCGTCCCTCGAGCAGCGGCAGCAGCGAGTCGCCGTGGCTGAACTCGATGTACGCCTCGTCCACGACCACCATCGACGGCTTGGCCGCCTGGGCGGCCTCGTACAGCGCGAGGACCGTCTCGGCCGGGACCGCGTTGCCGGTGGGGTTGTTGGGGGTGGTGACGAAGACGACGTCCGGGCGGTGCTCGGCGATCGCCTTCTCGGCGGCGGGCACGTCGACGGTGAAGTCGTCGCCCCGGGGACCGGAGATCCACTCGGTGCCGGTGCCGCGTGCGATGAGTCCGTGCATCGAGTACGACGGCTCGAAGCCGATCGCCCTGCGGCCGGGCCCGCCGAAGGTCTGCAGCAGTTGCTGGATGACCTCGTTGGAGCCGTTGGCCGCCCAGACGTTCCGGACGCCCACGGGGTGCGAGCCGGTCTTCGTCAGGTACTCGGCCAGCCTGGTGCGCAGCTCGACCGCGTCCCGGTCGGGGTAGCGGTTGAGGTGCCGGGCGGCCTCACGGACCCGCTCGGCGATCCGCTCGACGAGCGGCTCGGGCAGCGGGTAGGGGTTCTCGTTGGTGTTCAGCCGTACGGGGACGTCCAGTTGGGGCGCGCCGTAGGGGGACTTGCCGCGCAGCTCGTCCCGTACGGGGAGGTCGTCGATGGTGACGTTCGTGTCGTTCACTTGCTCTCGGGCACCTTCCAGCCGAACCTCGCCTTGATCGCCGCGCCGTGCGCGGGCAGGTCCTCCGCCTCGGCCAGCGTGACCACGTGGTGCGCGACGTCGGCCAGCGCGTCCTCGGTGTAGTCGACGATGTGGATGCCGCGCAGGAAGGACTGGACGGACAGACCCGAGGAGTGGCAGGCGCAGCCGCCGGTGGGCAGGACGTGGTTGGAGCCGGCCGCGTAGTCGCCCAGGGAGACGGGGGACCAGGGGCCGACGAAGATCGCGCCGGCGTTGCGCACCCGGTCGGCGAGCGCGGCGGCGTCGGCGGTCTGGATCTCCAGGTGCTCGGCGCCGTAGGCGTCGACCACCCGCAGGCCCTCGTCGAGGCCGTCGACCAGCACGATCGCGGACTGCCGGCCGGCGAGCGCCGGGACGATCCGGTCCTCGATGTGCTTGGTGGCCTTGACCTGCGGCTCCAGTTCCTTCTCCACCGCGTCCGCGAGGTCCGCGGAGTCGGTGACGAGGACGGCGGCGGCCAGCGGGTCGTGCTCGGCCTGGCTGATCAGGTCGGAGGCGACGTGCACCGGGTCGGCCGTGGCGTCGGCGAGGATCGCGATCTCGGTCGGGCCGGCCTCGGCGTCGATGCCGATCTTGCCGGTGAAGTAGCGCTTGGCGGCGGCGACCCAGATGTTGCCGGGGCCGGTGACCATGGTGGCGGGCGGGCAGGACTCGGTGCCGTGGGCGAACATCGCGACGGCGGTGGCGCCGCCCGCGGCGTACACCTCGTCGACGCCGAGCAGCGCGCACGCGGCGAGGATCGTCGGGTGCGGCAGGCCGCCGAACTCCTTCTGGGCCGGCGAGGCCAGCGCGATCGACTCGACGCCGGCCTCCTGGGCCGGGACGGCGTTCATGATCACGGAGGACGGGTAGACGGACCGGCCGCCGGGCGCGTACAGGCCCACGCGGTCGACGGGCACCCACTTCTCGGTGACCGTGCCGCCGGGCACGACCTGGGTGGTGTGGGTGGTGCGGCGCTGTGCGCGGTGGACGAGGCGGGCGCGGCGGATGGACTCCTCGAGGGCCGCGCGCACCGCCGGGTCCAGCTGCTCCAGCGCGTCGGCGAGGGCCCGCGCCGGTACCCGGACGGACTCCAGACGCACGCCGTCGAACCGTTCGGCGAAGTCGATCAGCGCCGCGTCGCCCCGATGATGCACGTCCTCGCAGATGGGCCGCACCTTCTCCAGGGCGGCCGCGACGTCGAAGTCGGCTCGGGGCAGCAGGGCGCGCAGGGCGGGGCCCTCGGGGAGGGCGTCGCCGCGCAGATCGATTCGGGCCAGGAAGGAATCTTGCAGCACGGGGTCAATTCTCTCAGACCCGCGCCGGACACCGTGCGAGCGTTCCAGTGGCTGATACGAGTCCCTCGTGGTGACGCATTGTGCGCACCGAGAAGACCCTTCTCACTTTCTGTGTTCGAAAGGTCACCGGGTGGGCATGACCCGTTGTACCAGTTGTGCGAAGAGACGAACTCGCAAGTATCCGAGGAAAGAGTCCGAGGAGAGATCCGAGGGGACACCCGAGGAAACACTCGAGAAAGGGTGAAGGACGTGACCGAGGGGGCGGGGCCGCGTGCCGGGGAGCCGCCGGACGACCTGACCGCCGTGGAGGCGGGCATGTGGCAGGCCTTCCGCAGCGGCAGCGTGTACGACCTGAGCAGCGGGGACGGCGTCGTCGACGATCCGCACGGAGGGCACCCGTGGGGGCCCGAGCGGACCGTGCGGGCCCGCGTCGTGTGCTGGCTCCTGCTGGACGGACCGCCCCCGCTGGCCGGGCGTGTCTCCTCACTGAAGCTGGTCGGAGTGCGGATCAGCGGTGTGCTGGACCTCGCGGGCGGGACGGTGGCGCCGTACGTCGAGATGCGCGACTGCCGCTTCGAGCGGGACGTGCTGCTGCCGGAGGCCCGGTTCACCACGATGCGGCTGGTGGACTGCTCGGTGCCGCGCCTGGAGGCGGCCCGGTTGCAGACGGAGGGCGATCTGCATCTGCCGCGCTGCCGGTTCCCGGGCGGCATACGGCTGACCGACGCCCAGATCGGTACGGATCTGCTGCTCAACCAGGCGATCGTGCACCGCGACCGCAGCGGCCGCTCGATCGCCGCGGACGGCATGACCGTCGGCCAGGACCTCCAGGCCGAGCTGCTGGAGTCGCACGGCGAACTGAGCCTGCGGACCGCGCAGATAGGCGTCTCGCTGAGTCTGCGCGGGGCCCTGCTGGACAATCCGTCCGCCCGGCTCGCGCTGAACGCGCCCCAGTTGACCGTCGAGCGGTCGCTGTATCTGACGCCCGCCGGGGTCGGTTCCCAGGCGAGGAGCGGGATGACACCGGCGCGCGGGACGCGGATACAGCTGTTCGAGTGCCGGGGCGGGGTGCGGCTGGACGACGGGCGGTTCGGGGACGCGGTCGACTTCGAGCGGGCCCGGTTCACCCTGTCCGACGACCAGGAGCTGTCGCTGCGCCGGGTGCAGACGCCGGAGCTGCGGTTCCTCGGGGAGCGGCCGGCCCGCGGGCGGGTGACGCTGTCGGGAGCGCGGGTGGTCAACCTGGTGGACCGGGCGGACAGCTGGCCGGGGCCCGGTCGGCTGCACATGGGCGGCTTCGCCTACGAGACCCTCGTGCCGCGCGGGCCGTTCTCACTGGCGGAGCGGCTGGAGTGGGTGGCCGCGGCGAGCGCCGAGTACACCCCGGAGCCGTACGAGCGGCTGGCCGCCGTGCTGCGGGCGAGCGGCGAGGACGAGGACGCCCGCGAGGTGCTGCTCGCCAAGCAGCGCAGGCGCCGCGAGAGCCTGCCGGTGGCGGCCAAGCTGTGGGGCTACGCGCAGGACTGGACGGTCGCCTACGGCTACCGGCCGGGGCGGGCCGCGGTGTGGATGGCGGTGCTGTGGGCGGGTGGCTCACTGGCGTTCACGCACGCGCACCATCCGCCCATCAAGGACGGCGAGCATCCGACGTGGAATCCCGCCCTCTTCGCCCTGGACCTGCTGCTGCCGGTGATCGACCTGGGTCAGGTGGGGTTCTGGCAGCTGCGCGGCGGCTGGCAGTGGCTCGCGGCGGCGTTCATCCTGCTGGGCTGGATCCTCGCCACAACGGTGGCGGCGGGGGCCACCCGAACCCTGCGCCGTCTCTGACCGCTCCTGACTGCCTCTGACCGCATCCGACCGACCCGGCCCGGACCAGCCCCGACAGCGCTCCCCGCGGCCCCCGCAGTCCCGGCGAGCCCGGGGGCTTTTTACCCGGCCTTGACCAGGTGGCGTACAACTTTCCGTGACTTCCGTGAAGGGTCTGGCGCTGCTGTGACCTGCGGTCTTTCAATGGTCGACACCATGGCTCTGCTGCATGCGTTCACCCGTGCGTCCCGGGTGCGAGGAAAGACGGGCACCGCCTCGCCCACCGCCCCTGTGCTGCCCGCCGACGACGAGGTGCTCCTCGACGCGCCCGACGAGGAACTGGGTCCGGCGCTGGTCGGGGCCGCCGCCGGCGATCCCACGCCCGCCGCCGAACTGCTCGCCGCCACCCGGCACAGCGGGGCCTGGGAGCACCGCGACCGGAAGGTGCAGAAGCTCGCGGCCTTCGCGCGCTCGCGCCCCGAGTGGCTGGACACCTGGCGTGCCCTCGACCCGCACAACCCCGACGGGCTGCTCGTGGAGGCCCAGCGGGCGGTGCACCGCGCCTGGGCCTCACCGGCCCGCGCCGAAGCGCTGCGCGAGGTGAGTCCGCTGATCACGGCCGCCGCCCGGGCCGACCACCGCGACCCCGTGCCGTGGCGGCTCGCCCTGGACCACGCCCGCGGCGCACGTGCCGGGCACCGGTACTTCCAGGAACTGTGGGAGGCGGCGGTCCGCCGCGCCCCGCACCACTACGGCTGCCATGTGGCGGCCCTGCGCTATCTGGCGTCCTCCTGGCACGGCGCGCACCGCGAGTGCTTCGACTTCGCCGACCAGGCCGCGCAGGACGCGCCGGAGGGCTCGCTCACGCAGGCGCTGCCGCTGTGGGCGGCCTTCGGTTACCTCATCGACGGCTGCGGTCCCGAGGTGCCGCGCGCTCGGCTCGAAGCGGCGGCCGACCGCGCCGCGTCCCTGTCCGCCCGGCTTCCGGCGGCCCACCCCCGGCCGGCCGAGCTGCGCAACCTGCTGGCCTACGTCCTCCTGCGCCTGGAGCGATGGCCGGACACCCTGGAGCAACTGCGCCTCACCGGCCCGTACGCCACCTCCTCGCCCTGGGACCGGGACACGGACGATCCCCTCGGCCGGTTCCTGGAGGTGCGCCGGGGCGTCCACGCGGCGGTGGCCGCCGGTCCCGCCGCCGCCCCCTTCGGCGCCTTCGCCGCGGGCTCCGGGCATCCACGGAGTGAACGTGGCGGCCGGGTCCGCTTCGGCGACCATTAGGCTTTTGCGTCGTGACCACCGTCCGGCTCCCGCTCTTCCCCCTGAACTCGGTGCTGTTCCCGGGGCTCGTGCTTCCGCTCAACATCTTCGAGGAGCGCTATCGCGCCATGATGCGCGAGCTCCTGAAGACCCCCGAGGACGAGCCGCGCCGGTTCGTCCTCGTGGCGATCCGCGACGGCCACGAGGTCGCCCCGAGCGCCCCCGGCATGCCCGACCCGACGGCCGTACCCGAGCGGGGCCCGGCGGCGGGCTTCGGACCGGACCCGCTGCGGGCCTTCCACAAGGTGGGCTGTGCGGCCGACGCGGCCACGATCCGGGAGCGGTCCGACGGCACCTTCGAGGTGCTGGCGACGGGGACGACCCGGATGCGGCTGCTGTCGGTCGACGCCTCCGGGCCGTTCCTGACGGCCGAGCTGGAACCGGTGGCCGAGGAACCCGGCGAGGAGGCGGGGGCGCTCGCGGAGGGGGTGCTGCGGGCGTTCCGCCAGTACCAGAAACGGCTGGCGGGGGCGCGGGAGCGGTCGCTGGTGACCGGCGCGGAACTGCCGGACGAGCCGGGGGTGGTGTCGTACCTGGTCGCCGCCGCGATGATGCTCGACACGCCGACCAAGCAGCGTCTGCTGCAGGCACCGGACACGGCGTCCCGGCTCCGCGACGAGCTGAGACTCCTTCGCACGGAGACGGCCGTCATCCGCCACCTGCCGTCGTTGCCCGCGGCCGAGCTGACCCGCGGACCGACGAATCTCAACTGAGGCAGCAGAGGCAGGGCGAGGGGCAGGGGGCAGGGATGGCGAAGAAGTCCAAGAAGCAGCAGCAAAAAGAAGGGGCGCGCGAAGCGCATCCGCACAAGGGGGGTGGCGGGCGACGGGCGGGAACGCCCGCGACGGTGGCGCTCACCGCGGCCGGGGTGCCGTTCACGGTCCACTCCTACGACCACGACCCCGCGCACCCGTCCTACGGCGAGGAGGCGGCCGAGGCGATGGGCGTCTCCCCGGACCGCGTCTTCAAGACGCTGGTGGCGGACGTCGACGGCGTGCTGACGGTGGCGGTGGTCCCGGTGGCGGGGCAGCTGGACCTGAAGGGCCTGGCGGCGGCGGTGGGCGGCAAACGGGCCGCGATGGCCGACCCCGCCCTCGCGGAACGCACCACGGGCTACGTCCGCGGCGGCATCTCGCCCCTGGGTCAGCGCAAGAGGCTCCGGACGGTCCTGGACGACTCGGCCGGCCTGCACGAGACGATCTGTGTCTCGGCCGGCCGCCGCGGCCTGGAGGTCGAGCTCGCCCCGGGCGACCTGGCCGAGCTGACCGCGGCGGTGCTCGCCCCGATCGGGCGTGTCTGAACCCTCGACGAGCCCTGCTTCTTCGGCTGATCAGAAAAGGCATGGCGGGGCTTGTCGAAGAGGACCCGCAAACGTAAGTGGCGCACCAGGAAGGGCCGCGCGAACCACGGCGGGCGCCCCGCCTGAACCGGGCGCCCGCACGCCCCGCCCCGGCCCACCGGGGCACTACGCTCCCGGGGCCCCGCCGTCCGGCCGCTGCGGGACGTAGGAGTCCACCGGCGGGAAGGGGTCGGGGTCGCGGGGGCCGAAGAGCGCGGTCAGGCCCAGGTGGACGACCAGCCCGGCGAACGGCCAGGCCAGCAGCGCTCCTTTGGCACTCAGCTTCAGCGGCGCGTCGAACGTCACACCTTTGCCCACGTCCTTCGCGTGGGCGACGACGTCCTGCGCGGGTCCGAGCCACACCCCGAGCCGCCACGCCAGCAACGACCCGAGCAGCCCGCCGACCCCGAGCGCCACCACCAGCGGCACGCCCCCGCGCCGCCGCACGAGGAACACGGCGAGCGCGCTCACCGCGCCGAGCCCCAGGGCGAGCAGCGTGAACGTCCCGTCCACCCCGATGGCCTGCTCACCCTCGGTGTCCTTGAGGTAGACGACCCAGTTGTCGCCCACGACGTCGCCCGTCAGCGGCACGCGCGGCGCCAGCCACCACCACAGCACGCCGAGCAGGACCCCGCCGAGCGCCACCGCCACCGCGGTCACGGCGGCCTCGCGCAGTTCCGTCCTCATCCCGGGGCCGTCCTGCTCGTACCAGCCGTAGCCGGTGCGGCCACCGGGACCGGCGGGCCCGGCGAATCCGGCGGGCCCGGTACGGCCAGGGCCGGTGGGCCCGTCCGCGGACGCGGCGGCCACCTGACCGGCGGACGGCGGCTGCCACCCGCCGCGCGGGGAACGTTCATGCGGAGGCGGTGGTGGTGTCAGAGGTGCGCTCACCCTGACATCGTGCCAGGCCCGGCTGCGCGGCGCGTCACCGGACAGCGGCCCTGCGGTACGCCCAGGTCGCCACGGCCAGCGAGAGCACACCGACCACCCCGCACACGGCGAGATCGCCCAGGACCCGGGCCCAGTCGGGATGCGGCGCGAAGGTCCGCGCGAGGGCCTCGACGCCGTACGTCGACGGCAGCAGGTCCCGGGCCAGGCGTACCGCCTCCGGCATCCGCTCCGCCGGCAGCACGCCCAGCAGCAGTGCCGCCGACATGCCCAGCTGGCCGAGGAGCGTGGCGAGCTCGGCCCGTGGCGCGAGCAGCCCCAGCGCGGCCCCCAGCCCGGCGAGCGCGGCTCCCGAGAGCGGGATCACCGCGGCCAGCACCCACAGATGCGTCAGCGGCAGCCCGAACAGCACACATCCGAAGGCCGCGGTCACCACGGTCCCCGGCACGGTGAACGAGGCGTAGGCGCCGGCGGCCCCCAGCACCACCGCCGCCGGCGGGACGGGCAGGGTCGCGTAGTGGTCGAGGCCGCCGCCGGCCCGCAGCTGTCCGAAGTACTGCGCGAGCAGGTTGAGCGCGACGAAGGCGACGACCAGGACGGACGATCCGGCGACCACCGCCCGCGCCTCACCGCCGCCGTCCACGACCCCGCGCATCAGGATCATGATCCCGACGGACTGGAAGGTCGCCACGAACAGCAGCGGGATCCGCGCCACCCGCGCCCGGGACAGCTGCGCCCGGTACACGGCCGCCAGTGAGGGCCACAGCCGTGCCCGCGGCCCGAGTGCGGCCGGCTCCGGCGCGGCCTCCTCCGCGTCCGGGGCGCCGCCCGGCAGGACATCGGCGGGTACGACACTCACGTCGCGCTGCTCCCCTTCCCATTCCGACGGAGGTTCCCTCGGAGGCTCGGCCGGAGATCCACTCGCATCCACTCCGGCAGTCGTCCCGTTCCGTACGGACACGGCGCCCGGTGCGCTCAGCGCCCCGCCGTCACTCATGCCTTCACCAGTCCCTGCCGCACGGCACCGCCCAGCGCCAGGTACACGTCCTCCAGACTGGGCGTGGCGAGCGTGAAGTCGTCCAGCGCGGCGAAGGCGGCGCCGCCGGTGACGGTGGCGACGACCGTACGGGCCTCCTCGGGTGCGAGCCGCAGCGTCCAGCGGCGGCCCGACTCGACGGCGCGGTCCACGAGCGCGGCCACCTCGGGCACGTGCAGCGGGGCCGCCTCGCGCCACACCAGGTCGACCCGTACCTCGCCCGCGACCCGCTCCTTCAGCCCGGTCGGGCTGTCACAGGCGATCACCCGGCCCCGGTCGAGGACGGCGACCCGGTCGAGGACGGTCTCGGCCTCGATGACGTTGTGGGTGACCAGCAGCACGGTGGTGCCGTGCTCGACCCGGCGCCGGTCGACGGCTGACCACACGGCGCGCCGCGCCACCGGGTCCATCCCGGAGGTGGGTTCGTCGAGCACGAGCAGCGGTCGCTCCCCCACCAGCGCGGTGGCGAAGCAGGCCAGTCGGCGCTGACCGCCGGACAGCTTCTTCAGGGGTCGTCCGGCGATCGGGGTGAGCCCCAGTTCGTCGAGGACGGCGTCCCGGCCCGTACGAGCCCGCTTCGCGTCGAGGCCGCGCAGCCGCGCGGTGGTCTCGACGGCGAGTGAGACCGTGAGCTCGTCGAGCGCGGTGGACTCCTGCCCGAGGTAGGCGAGGATCCGCGCGGCGCGCTCGGGGTGGCGCACGACGTCGTGGCCGAGGATCCGCACGCTGCCGCGGTCGGGCCGCATCAGACCGGTGAGCTGTCGTACCAGGGTGGACTTGCCGGCTCCGTTCGGCCCGAGCAGCCCGAAGACCTCACCGCGCCGGACGTCGAGCGTCACGTCGTCGGTGGCCCGGACCTCGGGGGTCGCCGGGGCTCCGCGGCGTCCGCGGGCCGCCGGATACGTCTTGGTCAGCCCGCGCACCGCGCACACGATGTCGCCATCGTGCCGGAATGCGTGTATCGCGCGCGTGCTCACAAGGAACGAGACTACGGGGTCCGCGGCCCGGGTCCGCTCCCGGGTGGGCCGACCGCCCCGGAACCACCGGTGGAACAGCGGACCCGCCGCACCCGCCGCGAAGGGCCTCCGTCGCGCGGCGGCGCGGACACCGGGCGGACCCTCGGTCACTCCGCGGCCGCGGCGCGTTCCGTCCCCGTGCGCAGGTCCAGCTCGCGCCAGAAGCCCGCGCGGATGGCGTACCGGTCGCGTTCGTCGATCTGGTCGTCCTTGTGGGCGAGCAGGCCGAAGCGGGCGGCGTAGCGCAGCAGCTCGCCGTCGATGCGGTGCGGGATGCGGGGGTACATGGCGGACAGCCTCTGGATGCCGCCCTGGTCCCCGAGCCGGTCCACCCAGCGGCGGGCGAAGACCTGCCCCACCTCGAAGGGGTCCCCGCCGACCGTGGTGATGTCCTCCTCGCGGTCGGCCCACCGCTGCTCCGCGGAGGTCAGCTGGGCGAGCGTCGGCAACGAGGCGGCGTCGGCGGGCTCGGTGACGGACCGGTCGACCCAGCCCTTGTCGGAGGACCAGCGCAGGGTGGCGGACTGCGGCTGCTGGGGGTGCGGGGCACTGGGGCCGCGGAGGGCCGCCAGATCCTTGGGGGTGGGTACGCCCTTGGTGGCGGGCGACCGCTCGCCGGCGCCGTTGTGCCCGGCGCCGACCGCGTGCGGGGGTTCCTGCTCGGCCTGCCCGGCGGCCGGCGCGGACTCCGGCAGCGGGGCGGAGAGGATCGCGGCGATGTCGGGACGGGCGGGGGGCGGCGGGGCGCACACCCCGGAGAAGTCCTTGGCCCGTACCGCCTTGGTGATCCACGCGCGGTCCAGCACCCGGCGTTCGTCGGCCTCGGCGACCAGGTCCTCGGACTGGTTGTAGTCGCCGTCGGCGGCCTGCACGGCCCACAGGTGGACGGCGACGCCGTGCTCCTTGGCCGCCATCATGCCGGGCAGCAGGTCGCCGTCGCCGGTGACCAGGACGATGTCGGAACAGGCGCGGTTGCGGGCCAGCTCGGTCAACTCGGCGTGCATGGCGGCGTCCACGCCCTTCTGCGCCCAACGACCGTCACTGCGCGTGAGGGCGCCGAGCCGAACGGTGACCCTGGGCATCACCCGCAGCCGGCGGTGCTCGGGCTGCGGCACGCGGTCGGGGGCGCCGTCGAACCAGTAGATCCGCAGCAGGGGCTGACTCGTATCGGACTCGGCACGGTCGCGCAGCCCCTGGATGAGGGCGGCGTGATCGACGGTGATGCGGGACCGCGAGGGCTCCCCGGCGAGGAGACTGGCGGCGGCCCCCAGCAGATACCCGGCGTCCACCAGGACGATGCAGCGGTCCACGCGATCCACCCTCTTTCCGGGAGGTTTGCTTCGGGCTTGCTTCGAGTCTGCCCGACCGTGCCGGGGTTAACGGTCCGAACTCGATCTTCGGCGTGGCGTTTCCACACTTCCTTCGCCCACCCACCCTGTCACACACGGTAATTGTCCGACATGCGACCATCATTCGGCTATGTGAGTCTGGTCCCGGCCCTGGCCCCTAGATCCCCCACAGGAGGCATCACCATGGCCAAGAACAAGAACCGTGAACGGAAGCAGCAGCCGGCCGGGCGCTCCCAGCAGGCGACACAGCCGGCCGCTGCGGAGCCGCAGACCGAGCAGCACGGCCCGCAGATCACTCCCGGCGACGTCGCCCGCAAGGGCCGGCAGAAGCGCTTCGGCCACAACTGACACCTGCGTGAGGCGCCGTTGAGCGCCCCGCGCACGGTACCTGCAGAGGGGTGCGCCCGTCACCGGGCGCGCCCCTCTTACGTCTTGAGCATCCCTTCGCACACGTCGGCCGACCGCCCCGGCGCGCACCGGCCCCGAGGCCCCTCGGGGTACTGGCTCCTAGCCCGCCAGGCAGGACGGGCCGAGGAGGACCTTGAGGTCGCCGAACAGGGCGGGGTCCGGCTTGACCCGGTGCCGGTCCAGGCGCAGCACCGTCGTCTTCGTCGGCCCCTGGAGCCTGATGCGGACCTCGCTGTCGCCCTTGTGGTGGCCGAGGATCTCGCCGAGGCGGCTGACCATCGGCGGGGTGACCCTGGTGGCCGGGATGGTGAGCACGACGGGCGCGTTGGTGCCCGCGTTGGACAGGTCGGGCACCTGGAGCTCCATGGCGACCAGGCGCGGCACGTCCTCGCGCTTGTCGAGCCTGCCCTTGACGAACACCACGGCGTCCTCGACGAGTTGGGTCGAGACGAGCTGGTAGGTCGCGGGGAAGAACATGCACTCGAGGGAACCGGCGAGGTCCTCCACGGTGGCGATCGCCCAGGCGTTGCCCTGCTTGGTCATCTTGCGCTGGAGGCCCGAGATGATGCCGCCGATGGTGACCACGGCGCCGTCGCCGAAGTCTCCGCCGGTGAGCTGGGAGATGCCCGCGTCGGCCTTGTCGGACAGGACGTGCTCCAGCCCGAACAGCGGGTGGTCGGAGACGTACAGGCCGAGCATCTCCCGCTCCTGCGCGAGCAGGTAGGTCTTGTCCCACTCGTCGTCGGTGAAGGTGACGTCGAGGCCGAAGCCGGGCTCGCTGGTCTCCTGCTCGCCCATGCCGCCGAAGAGGTCGAACTGTCCCTCGGCCTCCTTGCGCTTGACCGCGACCACGTTGTCGATCATCGGTTCGTACTGGGCGGTGAGGCCCTTGCGGGTGTGCCCCATGGAGTCGAAGGCGCCCGCCTTGATCAGTGACTCCGTGGTCCGCTTGTTGCAGACGACCGCCTCGACCTTGTCGAGGTAGTCCGGGAACGAGGTGTACTTCCCCTTGGCCTTGCGGCTCTTGATGATCGACTCGACGACGTTGGTGCCGACGTTGCGGACCGCGGACAGGCCGAAGAGGATCACGTCGTCGCCCTGCGCGGCGAAGTTCGACTCGGACTCGTTGACGTTCGGCGGGAGCACCCTGATGCCCATGCGGCGGCACTCGTTGAGGTAGACGGCCGACTTGTCCTTGTCGTCCTTGACCGAGGTGAGCAGTGCGGCCATGTACTCGGCGGGGTGGTTGGCCTTGAGGTAGGCGGTCCAGTACGAGACCAGTCCGTACGCGGCGGAGTGCGCCTTGTTGAAGGCGTAGCCGGCGAAGGGCACCAGCACGTCCCAGAGGGCCTGGATGGCTTCGTCGCTGTAGCCGTTCTTGCGGGCGCCGGCCTGGAAGATGACGAAGTTCTTCTCCAGTTCCTCCGGCTTCTTCTTGCCCATCACGCGGCGGAGGATGTCGGCCTCGCCGAGTGAGTAGCCCGCGATGATCTGGGCGGCCTTCTGCACCTGCTCCTGATAGACGATCAGGCCGTAGGTGACCGACAGCACCTCCTGGAGCGGCTCCTCCAGTTCCTTGTGGATCGGAGTGATCTCCTGGCGGCCGTTCTTGCGCTCCGCGTAGTTGATGTGCGAGTTCATGCCCATCGGGCCCGGCCGGTAGAGGGCCGAGACGGCGGAGATGTCCTCGAAGTTGTCGGGCTGCATCTGGCGGAGCAGCGAGCGCATCGGGCCGCCGTCGAACTGGAAGACACCGAGGGTGTCACCGCGGCAGAGCAGTTCGAAGGTCTTGGGGTCGTCCAGCGGCAGGGCGAGCATCTCCAGGTCGATGCCCTTGTTGGCCTTCACCATCTTGATGGCGTCGTCCATGATGGTGAGGTTGCGCAGGCCCAGGAAGTCCATCTTCAGGAGGCCGAGCGACTCGCACTGGGGGTAGTCCCACTGTGTGATGGTCACGCCGTCGGTGTGCCGCACCCAGATCGGGGCGTGGTCGACGATGGGTTCGCTGGACATGATCACGCCGGCCGCGTGCACGCCCATCTGCCGGACCAGGCCCTCGACGCCCTTGGCGGTGTCGATGACCTTCTTCACGTCCGGCTCGTTCTCGTACATCGCGCGGATCTCGCCGGCCTCGTTGTAACGCGGGTGCGAGGGGTTGGTGATGCCGTCGAGGTCGATGCCCTTGCCGAGGACGTCGGCGGGCATGGCCTTGGTGAGCCGGTCGCCCATGGCGTACGGGTAGCCCAGCACGCGCGCGGAGTCCTTGATGGCGTTCTTCGCCTTGATCTTGCCGTAGGTGCCGATCATGGCGACCTTGTCGGCGCCGTACTTCTCCGTCACGTACCGGATCACCTCGACGCGCCTGCGCTCGTCGAAGTCGATGTCGACGTCGGGCATGGAGACGCGCTCGGGGTTGAGGAACCGCTCGAAGATCAGGCCGTGCGGGATCGGGTCGAGGTCGGTGATGCCCATGGCGTAGGCGACGATCGAGCCGGCGGCGGAGCCACGGCCGGGGCCGACCGCGATGCCCTGCTTCTTGGCCCACATGATGAAGTCGGCGACGACGAGGAAGTACCCGGGGAAGCCCATCGAGATGATGGTGTCCATCTCGTACTCGACCTGCTTCATGCGGTCGTCCGGGATGCCGCCCGGGAAGCGGCGGTGCATGCCGCGCATGGTCTCCTCGCGGAACCAGCTGACCTCGGTGTACCCCTCCGGGATGTCGAACTTGGGCATCAGGTCGCGCTTCTCGAACATGCCCGTGGTGTCGACCATCTCGGCGATCAGCCTGGTGTTGTCGCAGCCCTGCTGCCAGGCGTCGGAGGAGTCGATGGCGTACATCTCCTCGGTGGACTTGAGGTAGTAGCCGGTGCCGTCGAACCGGAAGCGGTCGGGGTCGGAGAGGTTCTTGCCGGTCTGGATGCACAGCAGGGCGTCGTGGGCGGTCGCCTCGTGCGCGTACGTGTAGTGCGAGTCGTTGGTGACCAGGGGCGGGATGCCGAGCTTCCTGCCGATCTCCAGGAGGCCGTCGCGGACCCGGTGCTCGATGTCGATGCCGTGGTCCATCAGCTCCAGGAAGTAGCGGTCCTTGCCGAAGATGTCCTGGTAGTCGGCGGCCGCCTTGAGCGCCTCGTCGAAGTGGCCGAGGCGCAGCCGGGTCTGGACCTCGCCGGAGGGGCAGCCGGTGGAGGCGACCAGCCCGGTGGACCACTGGGCGATGCTCTCCTTGTCCATCCGGGGCCACTTCTGCAGCCAGCCCTCGGCGTACGCGTCGGAGGAGAGCCGGAAGAGGTTGTGCAGGCCCGTGCTGTCGACCGCCCAGATGGTCTTGTGGGTGTAACCGCCGGAACCGGAGACGTCGTCCCGCTTCTGGTGCGGCTGGCCCCACTGGATCTTGCGCTTGGTGCGCCGCGACTCGGGCGCGACATACGCCTCGATCCCGATGATCGGGGTGACTCCGGCCTTCTCCGCGCTGTGGAAGAAGTCGTACGCGCCGTGCAGGTTGCCGTGGTCGGACATGGCGATGTGGCTCATGCCCATCTCGTTGCAGGCGTTGAACATGTCCTTCAGCCGCGCGGCACCGTCCAGCAGCGAGTACTGGGTGTGGACGTGCAGGTGCGTGAAGGGCGACTTCGGCACGGTACGGCCTCCAAGGATGAGTGCTGTGGCGCGGAGCGCCTCGTCGAGGGGCGGTGGTCGGGTGACGGGTGGGCGTTGGGTGACGGGCAGGTGGGCGCTCCGGTGGTCAACGTCGAAGTCTATGCTCCGGCACTGACACTCCAGGGTTCCGCCGTCGTACCTTCTGGCGAGTGGCGCGGGCACTCCCGTGACGCGTCGCACGTTAGGCAGGGGACGGATCAGCCGTCCCCGGACGTCCCGTACCAGGAGGCACTCAGCGATGTCGGTCCCACAGCTCGACGACGAGCACCGCGGCGAGGAGATCCTCGCCGTTCTCGACACCGCCTTCGGCGAGCTCCTGGCCGCCGACCCGGCCGCGTTCCGCGTGAAGTTCCGGAAGATGGCGGCCTCGGCGTTCGCGTTCTACCGGGGTACGGCGTGCCTCTTCTACCATGATCATGAGACGGAAAAGCGTGGTGGTCCCTATCTGGACGACCGGACGTCCCGGGTGTGGATCCACGGCGATCTGCACGCGGAGAACTTCGGCACGTACATGGACTCCAACGGCCGTCTGGTCTTCAACGTCAACGACTTCGACGAGGCCTACGTCGGTCCCTTCACCTGGGACCTCAAGCGCTTCGCCGCCTCCATGGCGCTGATCGGCTACGCGAAGGCGCTCAGCGACGAGCAGATCACCGAGCTGGTGCGGATCTACACGGCCGCGTACCGGGAGCGCATCCACGCGCTGGCGACCGGAGCGAAGAGCGACGAGGTGCCGCCGTTCACGCTGGACACCGCGCAGGGTCCGCTGCTCGACGCGCTGCGCGACGCCCGCTCGCTGACCCGTTTCGGGCTGCTGGACTCGATGACCGTCATCCGTGACTTCGAGCGCCGCTTCGCCTCCGGCGGCGGCGCGGTCGAGCTCGACGCCGCCACGCGCTACAAGGTCCTCGCCGCCTTCGACGGCTATCTGGAGACGCTGCCGGACGCCTCGCTGGCCCGCCCGGACTCCTACCGCGTGAAGGACGTCGTGGGCCGCCGCGGCATCGGCATCGGCTCGGCCGGGCTGCCCTCATACAACATCCTGCTGGAGGGGCACAGCGACGCGCTGGAGAACGACGTCGTGATCTACATCAAGCAGGCCCAGACCCCGGCCGTCTCCCGGCACATCACCGATCAGGCGATCCGGGACTACTTCCGGCACGAGGGCCACCGCACGGTGATCTCCCAGCGCGCCCTGCAGGCGCACGCCGACCCGTGGCTGGGCTGGACCGAGCTGGACGGCGCGGGTCAGCTGGTCGCCGAAGTCTCGCCGTACGCCGTGGACCTGGACTGGGGCGACATCGACGAGCCGGAGGAGATGGCCCAGGTCGTCGCCGACCTCGGCCGGGCCACGGCCACGATGCACGCGGCCGCGGACGACACCTCCGGCGAGTCCCTGGTGCCGTTCTCCACCGAGCGCGCCATCGACGCGGCGATCGCGGCCGACGAGGAGGGGCTGGAACCCCTGCTGGTCGACTTCGCGCACACCTACGGCGCACGCGCGCGCCGTGACCACCAGATCTTCCTGGACCTGTTCCGCAACGGCAGGATCCCGGGACTGTGACCCTCCTCCCGCCCGGGGAGGCACAGCTCGCCGGGGAGACACAGCCCACAGGCACCCTTTAGGGATCCCTTACCGGAGCACGTGACACACTCGTTCCCATCATGGACATACCCGGGGCCCCGCTCAGAGCCGTGCGCGCGGCGCTGTTCACGACCATGGTCGTGACCCTCAGCGCCGCGTCGCACGTGCTGCTGTCCGGGGCCCCGCTGCCGCTGAACACGGTGACGGTGATCGCCGCCGCCGTGTTCGTCCTGGCCTACGCGCTCGCGGGCCGGGAAGGCTCCTTCGGGCGGATCGCCGCCCTGCTGATCCCGCTGGAGCTGGCCGCCGACACCGTGTTCACCACCGGGCAGCACCTCTGTTACGGGCAGATGGGCGGCCCGGTCGCGGGTCCGCTGCGCTCGGTCGGCTTCGACCTGCTGTGCGGCGACGGCAGCAGTGTGGGCACCCCGCTGGCCCGGGTGGCCGGCACCGCGGCCGACGGCGGTGACCGGTTCGTCGGCCTGCTCGCCCAGGCCGGCCCCTCCACCGCCTGGCTGCTGCTCGGCGCGCACATCGGCGTCGGTCTGTTCGCCGCCGCCTGGCTGCACCGCGGCGAGCGTGCGCTGGCCCAGCTGCTGGGCGCGATGGCGGCGAGCACGTTCCGGCCGCTGCTGCTGGCGGTCGCCGCGGTGACCGTGCGCCGGGCCCCGAAGGCCCGCCGGCCGCATCGCCCGGTCCTCCGGGCCACCACGGCCGTGGACCGGTTCCTCGTGCACTCCCTGGGACGACGCGGACCGCCGTGCTCCGCCGCCCTCGCCCGAGGCTGAGGCGACCTCCGCCTCCGGCGACACGCAGTCCGAGCACCTGTAGTCCCCCCATACCTATCCCGCACACACACTGTGCGCGTCCCCTGTGGAGAGCATCACCATGAGCAAGCGGAACAGCCAGGCGGCGAAGACGGCGGCCCGTGAGCGCCTGCGCGTCGAGCGCGAGCGCGAGGCCAAGAAGGCCAAGGTCAAGCGTCAGCTCGTCGTCGCCGGCTCGATCGTCGGCGTCCTGGCGATAGCCGGCGGCGTCGGCTACGCGATCGTCCAGGCCAACCAGCCCAGCGCGTGGGAGGCCGCGGCGGACGCCAAGCTCGTCAAGCCGGCCAACAGCAGCGGCGAGAACGGCACGACCGTCGTCATCGGCAAGTCCGACGCGAAGAAGACCCTGGAGCTGTACGAGGACCCGCGCTGCCCGATCTGCGCCACGTTCGAGCAGGGCGTCGGCAAGACGATCGAGAAGGACGTCGCGGACGGCAAGTACAAGGTCCAGTTCGTCGGCGCCTCGTTCCTGGACCGCAACCTGACCGGCGAGGGCTCCAAGAACGCCCTGAGCGCCCTGGGCGCCGCGCTGAACGTCAGCCCCGAGGCGTTCCTCGCCTACAAGGCCGCGCTCTACTCGGCCGAGTTCCACCCCGAGGAGAGCCAGGACAAGTTCAAGGACGACTCCTACCTGATCAAGGTGGCGAACTCCGTCGAGGAGCTGAAGGACAACAAGAAGTTCCAGACGGCCGTGGAGGACGGCACCTACGACAAGTGGGCGCTGGAGATGTCCAAGAAGTTCGACGACAGCGACGTCAAGGGCACCCCGACGCTGATGATGGACGGCGAGAAGGTCACCGGGGCCGACGGGCAGAGCACGCCCATGACGGCCCCCGAGTTCACCGCGGCGATCGACAAGGCCCTCAAGGCCTGACCCCCGGTCGGCTGACTCCGTGCTGAAGAGCGGGCGAACTTTTGCGAGTTCGCCCGCCCTCGCGCTTACCTGTCAGTAACCTGATCGGCTGTGACCAGTCGACACAGATCATCCGAGAGCACCGTCTCCGCCGCCGCGGACGCCGACTCCCTTGCTCCGCGCCGCCGTACGGTCGTCAAGGCAGCCGCCGCCGGCGCGGTCCTGGCGGGGCCGCTCGCCGCCGCGCCGCCCGTCCGCGCCGCCACCGCCCAGGCTCCCGCCTTCCTGCACGGGGTGGCCTCCGGCGACCCGCTGCCGGACGGCGTCCTGCTGTGGACGCGGGTGACTCCGACGCCGGAGGCGATACCCGGCTCCGGATTCGGCCCGGACACCGAGGTCAGCTGGACCGTCGCCCTGGACAAGGCGTTCAGCACCGTCGTCGCGAAGGGCTCGACCCGTGCCACCGCCGCCTCCGACCACACCGTCAAGGCCGACATCCGCGGCCTGGCGCCGGCCACCGACTACTGGTTCCGCTTCTCCGCCGGCGGCACCGACTCCCCCGTCGCCCGTACCCGCACCGCCCCGGCAGCCGACGCCGCGGTGACCGGTCTGCGCTTCGGCGTGGTCTCCTGCTCCAACTGGGAGGCCGGGCACTTCTCGGCGTACCGCCATCTGGCGGCCCGCGGCGACCTGGACGCCTGGCTGCACCTCGGTGACTACATCTACGAGTACGGCACCGGCGAGTACGGCACCCGCGGCAGGACCGTCCGCCCGCACGCGCCCGCCCACGAGATCGTCACCCTCGCCGACTACCGCGTCCGGCACGCGACGTACAAGACCGACCCCGACCTCCAGGCGCTGCACGCCAAGGCGCCGGTCGTGGCGATCTGGGACGACCACGAGTTCGCCAACGACGCCTGGTCGGGCGGCGCCGGGAACCACACCGAGGGCTCGGAGGGCGCCTGGGCCGCGCGTCAGGCCGCGGCCAGGCAGGCCTACTTCGAGTGGATGCCGGTGCGTCCCGCGCTGGCCGGCACCACCTACCGCCGACTGCGCTTCGGCAGGCTCGCCGACCTCTCGCTGCTGGACCTGCGTTCCTTCCGCTCCCAGCAGGTCTCGCTCGGCGACGGCGAGGTCGACGACCCGGACCGCACGCTCACCGGCCGCGCCCAGCTCGACTGGCTGAAGGCGGGGCTGTCGGCGTCCGACACCACCTGGCGGCTGGTCGGCACCTCGGTGATGATCTCGCCGCTCGCCCTCGGCGCGCTCCCCGCCAGTCTGCTGAAGCCGCTCGCCGAGCTGCTGGACCTGCCGCGGGAGGGCCTCGCCCTCAACACCGACCAGTGGGACGGCTACACCGACGACCGCCGCGAACTCCTCGCCCATCTGCGGACGAACGCGATCGGCAATACGGTCTTCCTCACCGGTGACATCCACATGGCGTGGGCCAACGACGTACCGGTGAACGCGGGCACCTATCCGCTGTCCCCGTCGGCGGCCACCGAGTTCGTCGTCACCTCGGTCACCTCCGACAACCTCGACGACATCGTCAAGGTTTCCGAGGGAACCGTCTCCTCGGTCGCCTCACCGCTGATCAGGGCCACCAACCGGCATGTCCACTGGGTCGACACCGACCGCCACGGCTACGGCGTGCTGGACGTCACCGCCGAGCGGGCGCAGATGGACTACTACGTGCTGTCCGGCCGCACCGACCCGGCCGCCACCTCCGCGTGGGCCCGCTCGTACCGGACCCGCAGCGGCACGCAGCGGGTCGAGCGCGTCCACACCCCGGTCTGACGCCCCGGATCAGTCCTCCAGCGAGTCGAGGAAGCCGAGCGCCACCCGCCAGGTGGCCTCGGCGGCCTCCTCGTCGTGGTCCGGCAGGTCGGGGTCGGTGTAGAGGTGGCCGGCCCCGGCGTACCGGTACACCTCGACGTCGGCTCCGGCGCGGCCCATCTGCAGGTACCAGGCACTCAGCCAGTCGTCGGTCTCGAACGGGTCCGGCTCGGCGACGTGCAGTTGCACCGGCAGGTCGTCCACCTCGGCGTTCGCCGCGATGTCCGAGGTGCCGTGCAGAAGCAGCAGCCCGCGCGCCTTGCCGTCGCCGAGGGCCAGCGTCTGGGCGACCGAGGCGCCGAAGGAGAAACCGGCGTACACCAGCCCCCGCTCCGAGTAGGGCGCGGCGGCGAGGACGGCCCGTCTCAGCAACTCGTCCCTGCCGATCGACTCCTGGTGGGCCATGCCCTCCTCGACCGTGTCGAACGTACGGCCCTCGAAGAGGTCGGGCGTCCACACCTCGTGTCCGGCGCCGCGCAGCCGGTCCGCGGCCCGGGACACCGCGGGCCGAAGGCCGTAGGTCGAGTGAAACAGCATGATGTTCATGACCCCCATGGTGCCAGCCGGGTGTGACAGCCGGTTCCGGCCCGGTCGGCCGGGCCGGCGCACCCGGCCGACCGGGCCGGGGGCCGTACCCACGACGGCGCGAATCTCACATGTTCACTCCGCGCGAGGGCGGTTACGTTCGAGGGCATGGAAGACGTGCTCCGCCCATTGATCGTGGTCGGCGGCTCGGTCGTGCTCACCCTGGTGCTCGGCTGGGCCACCGACCGACTGCTGCGCAAGGCCGACGAACAGCACCCGGAGACCCCGCTGTGGGGGCTGCTCCGCCGTGCCCGCATCCCCTACCAACTGCTGATCTGCGCGGCCCTGCTGAGAGGGTCGTACGACCAGGCCCGGCTGTTCGAGGACCACCGGGAAGGCATCGGGCGGATTCTGACGCTGGTGATGATCGGATCGGTCGCCTGGATGGTGATCCGGATCGCGGCGGCCGTCGTCGAGACCTCGTACACCCGGTACGCCAACGTGCACCGCGAACGCTCCCCGGCCAGGGTCCGCCGGGTGCGCACCCAGGTGACGCTGATCAGGCGGGTGGTCTCGGCGGTCGTCGGGGTGGTGGCGGCGGCCGCGATGCTGCTGACCTTCCCCGCGATGCGCACGGCCGGCGCCTCGCTGCTGGCCTCGGCCGGTGTCCTCGGCATCGTCGCCGGTGTCGCCGCCCAGTCCACGCTCGGCAACCTGTTCGCCGGACTGCAGATCGCCTTCGGCGACATGGTCCGCATCGGCGACACGGTCGTGGTGGACGGCGAGTGGGGCACGGTCGAGGAGATCACCCTGACCTTCCTGACCGTGCGCACCTGGGACGAGCGCCGGATCACCATGCCGGTGTCGTACTTCACGTCCAAGCCGTTCGAGAACTGGTCGCGCGGCACACCGCAGATGACCGGCACCGTCTTCTGGCACCTCGACCACTCGGCCCCGCTGGAGGCGATGCGTGACAGGCTCCGCGACATCCTGCGGGAGTGCCCGGCCTGGGACGGCCGCGCCTACAACCTGACCGTGACGGACAGCACGCCCAGCACCATGGAGGTGCGGGCCCTGGTGACGGCCAGGGACGCGGACGACATATGGACGGTACGGGTCGCGGTCCGCGAGCGGATGATCCGCTGGCTGGCCGAGGAACACCCCTACGCCCTGCCCCGGGTCAGCACGGCCGCCGCGGAACTGCCGCCGGGCCCGGCGCCGGAGTCCGACGGCCACCGCCGCTCCCCCGGCACCGTACCGGCGGCCCGCGGCCCGCACGAGAGCACCGGGAAGCGGGAAACGCCCGCAAGCCCGACGAGCGCAACGAACACGACGAACACAACAAGCTCAACAAGCTCAACAAGCACCGACAAGCGCTGACGACGTCTCAGTGGCCGCGTTCCGCGCCGCCGTTGACCTGGATGATCTGCGAGGTGATGTGCGCGGCGCCCGGGGAGGCCAGCCAGTGCAGGGTGGCGGCCACGTCCCCGGGCCTCCCGGCCCGGCCGTCGGACGTCTCGGCGATCAGCCGCGCCCGCCGCTCGTCGTCGAGGCCGTCGCCGAAGAAGGCGGTGTCCTCGATGTAGCCGGGCGCGACCACGTTGACCGTGATGCCGTGCGGCCCCAGCTTCCGGGCGAGGTCGTGGGCGTACGGGTGCAGTCCGGCCTTGGCCGCCGCGTACGCGAGCTGCCCGGAGCCCCGGTAGGCGGCGATGGAGCTCAGGAACAGCACCCGCCCGCCGGGCTCGGCGAGCCGGTCCTTCAGAGCCTCCGTGAGCAGTACGGCGGTCAGCAGGTTGAGCCGGAAGTTGACCGTCCAGTGACGGGCGACGGCGTCGAGCGGGTCGTCGCCCCCGGCGGGGGGTTCGAGGAGGCCGTTGCCCCCGGCGCTGTGGATCAACACGTCGACGGCCCCGAACTCCCGGCCCACGAAGCCGCTGACGCCGCGCACGGCCACCGGGTCGGCGAGGTCGGCGGCGTACACCGACGCCCCCGGCACCCCGGCCCCGGCCCGCTCCAGCACGTCCCCGCGCCGCCCGAGCAGCAGCACCCGGTCCCCGTCCGCGGCGAACATCCGTGCCGCCGCCAGCCCGATCCCCGTACCGCCCCCGCTGATCACCACGTTTCTCGTCATACCCCGACCCTACGAACAGAAGGCCGCACCGGGGGACGAACTCACCGCATACTCCGCACATCCAGATGCCGCAGCACCCGGTCCACCACCCCTGGGTCGGCCCCCGCCTCGCTGCGCGCCGCCAGCACCTCGTGCCGGGCGGCGCTCAGCATCTCGCTCCGGATCCGCCGCACCCGCTTCGCCCGCCGGGTCCGCTGCCGGTGGGACTCCCTCCGCTCGTCGTCCGCCATGTCCGGGTTGATCTGCATCCCGATCTCGAAGGCGCTCCGCAGCATCTGCTCGGACAGCTCCTCCGGCAGCTCCTCGACCTCCTCGATCTCCCGCAGCCGCCGCTTGGCCGCCCGCGCCGCCCGGACCGCGAGATCCCGCTCGTACTCCTTCTCCCGCCCGGTGTCGGCCTCCACTCCCAACCGCTTCACCAGCCACGGCAGGGTCATCCCCTGGACCAGCAGCGTCGCCATGATCACACCGAACGCGATGAAGACGATCTCACTGCGGACGGGAAAGGCGTCCCCGGCATCGGTCTGCAGCGGAATCGCCAGCGCCAGGGCCACGGAGGCCACTCCGCGCATCCCGGACCACCACATCACCACGGTCTCGCGCCAGCCGAGCGGGATCTCCTCGTCGAGGTCCCGCGCGGAGTGCAGCCGCTTCGTCAGCCAGGCCGCCGGCAGCAGCCACAGCAGCCGGACGAGGACGACCACGCCCACGATCGCCGCCGCCCAGCGGAGCAGTTCGCCCCAGTGGCCGGCCGCGGTGCTGACCGCGTTGTGCAGCTCCAGGCCGACCAGCCCGAACGCGACACCGGTGACGAGCGTGTCGACGATGTCCCAGAAGGCGTGCCCGGCGAGCCGGGTCATCACCTCGTCGGCGTCGGTGGCGTACTCCACCAGGAACAGCGCGGTGGTGAGTACGGCGAGCACCCCCGAGCCGTGCAGTTCCTCGGCCAGGGCGTAGGCGGCGAACGGCACCAGCAGGCTCATCGCGATCTGCAGGGTCGCGTCCCCCAGCAGGCCCATCAGCCTGTTGGCCCCCCAGCCCAGCGCGAGGCCGACCGCGACCGCCACCACCGCCGAGAGCACCAGGTCCAGCCCCGCCCGCCAGGGCGAGAAGGTTCCGCTCACGGCGGCGACGATCGCCACGTGGTACAGCACGATCGCCGTCACGTCGTTGAACAGGCCCTCGCCCTCCAGGATGGACACCATCCGGCGCGGCAGCCCCAGCTTTCCGGCGACGGCGGTCGCCGCGACCGGGTCGGGCGGCGCGACCAGCGCGCCGAGGGCCACCGCGGCGGCCAGCGGCAGACCCGGCACGATCGCGTGCGCCACGACGGCCACACACAGCGTGGTGACGAACACCAGCGCCACGGCCAGCAGGAGGATCGGTCTGACGTTCGCGGCGAACTGGCGCCAGGACGTCCGGCGGACGGCGGCGTAGAGCAGGGGCGGCAGCAGCAGCGGCAGGATCAGGTCCGGCGGGATGTCGACGTTCGGGACGAACGGCAGCAGCGCCAGGGCGATCCCGAAGACCGTCATCAGCACCGGCGCCGGCAACCCCAGCCGGTCTCCGACCGGGACGCTCACCACGGCCCCGAGCAACACGGTGAACAGCAAGGCCAACTGATCCACGGTCAGCGCTCCGGTCGGGTCGACGGTCGCACAGCAGGCTTCCAGCCTGCCACGCTCCTGCCCTCACCAGGCCGTTCGATACGCCGGTTACAGAACGCGCCGCATGGCCCGGTGCGGCATGCCCGCGTCCGGGAACTCCGGCCCGTACGCCTCGTACCCCAGCCGCTCGTAGAACCCCAGGGCATGGGTCTGCGCGTGCAGGTCGACGGCGGTGAGTCCGCGCGCGCGGGCCGCCTCCTCGATGCCCCGTACCAGTGCCGCCCCGACGCCGAGCCCGCGCGCCCGGCGGGTCACCGCGAGCCGCCCCAGGGAACCGGCCGACGCATCCCCACCGTTCTTCGCGGCGGCGGCCTCGCCGTGCAGCAGACGCCCGGTGCCGAGCGCCTCGCCGTCCGCACCGAGCGCCAGCACGTGCACGGCACCGGAGTCGTACGCGTCGTACTCGAGGTCCTCCGGCACGCCCTGCTCGGCGACGAAGACCTCCTTGCGCACCGCGAAGCACGCCTCCCGGTCGCCGGGCCCCACCGCCTCGCGGACCACGTACGGGGTGCTCACGCGTACGTCTCCTCCCGGACCTGGTCCAGCGCCTGCTGCAGGTCCTCGGGGTAGTCACTGGTGAACTCCGTCCACCGGCCGTCCCCCGGGTGCTCGAAGCCGAGCCCCACGGCGTGCAGCCACTGGCGGGTCAGGCGGAGCCGCTTGGCGAGCGTGGGATCGGCGCCGTACGTCAGGTCGCCCACGCAGGGGTGCCGGTGGGCGGCCATGTGGACGCGGATCTGGTGGGTGCGGCCGGTCTCCAGCTTGACGTCGAGGAGGGAGGCGGCGCGGAAGGCCTCGACGAGGTCGTAGTGCGTGACGGAGGGCTTGCCCTCGGCGATGACCGCCCACTTGTAGTCGTGGTTCGGATGGCGGCCGATGGGCGCGTCGATGGTGCCGCTGGTCGGGTCGGGGTGGCCCTGGACCAGCGTGTGGTAGCGCTTGTCGACCGTGCGCTCCTTGAACTGGCGCTTCAGCGACGTGTACGCGTACTCGGACTTGGCGACCACCATGAGACCGGAGGTACCGACGTCGAGACGGTGCACGATGCCCTGGCGCTCGGCGGCGCCGGAGGTCGAGATGCGGTACCCGGCGGCGGCGAGACCGCCGATCACGGTCGGTCCGGTCCAGCCGGGCGAGGGGTGGGCGGCGACCCCGACCGGCTTGACGACGACGACCACGTCGTCGTCGTCGTGCACGATCTCCATGCCCTCGACGGGCTCGGCGACCACCTGGACCGGCGCGGGCGCCTGCGGCATCTCCACCTCGAGCCAGGCGCCGCCGCTGACCCGCTCCGACTTGCCGACCACCGATCCGTCGACCGTGACCTTTCCCGCGGCGGCGAGCTCGGCCGCCTTGGTCCGGGAGAAGCCGAGCATGCGGGAGATGGCGGCGTCGACGCGCTCGCCCTCCAGGCCGTCGGGCACGGGCAGGGTACGGATCTCGGGAATGGTGCTCACCCGTCGAGTATGCCGGACCGGTCGGACCACCCCGTACGCGCGTTCAGTGGGCCGGTCAGTCCTTGTGGACGGTTCCGTCCGGGTCGAGGCCCCGGAAGGACAGCAGGACGATCAGGATGCCGCCGCAGACGATCGCCGAGTCCGCCAGGTTGAAGACGGCGAAGTGCTTGGGCGCGATGAAGTCCACGACCGCGCCCCGGAAGACCCCCGGGGAGCGGAAGATCCTGTCCGTGAGGTTGCCGAGGGCACCGCCGAGCAGCAGCCCCAGCGCGATCGCCCAGGGCAGGCTGTACAGCTTGCGGGCGAGCCGGACGATCACCACGATCACCGTCGCCGCGATCACCGTGAAGATCACGGTGAAGGCCTCGCCGAAACCGAAGGCCGCACCCGCGTTGCGGATGGCCTCGAACCTCAGCCACTCTCCGACGATCTCGATGGGCGCGTGGTGCTCCAGCTTGGCGACCACGATCATCTTGCTGATCAGATCGAGGGCGTAGGCGACGGCGGCGACGGCGAACAGCACGGCCACCCGCCGCTTGCCGCGGGGTGTGCCGGGCGCCGTGTCCGGGCCCTCGGCCTGGGCATCGGCCCGGTCGTGCTCGGCACGGTCCTGCCCGCCCCGGTCCGCGTCCGGGGTCTCCGGCGTACCGATGATGCGCTCCGCCTCTGCCACGTGAGTCCCTCAACCTAGGTGCCTGACTGAGGACGAGGGTACGACACACCCTGCACGGCCCTCGTGCTCAGGAGGCATGTGGAGGCGATCAGTAGCGTCGCTCCTGCTTCTGCTTGCACTCGACGCACAGCGTGGCCCGGGGGAAGGCCTGCATCCGGGCCTTCCCGATGGGGTCGCCGCAGTTCTCGCACAGGCCGTAGGTGCCGGCGTCCAGGCGCTGCATGGCGCGCTCGTACTGGGTGAGCATCTCGCGCGCGTTGGCGGCGAGCGCCAGTTCGTGCTCCCGCGTGATGTTCTTCGTACCGGTGTCGACCTGGTCGTCGCCCGCGCCGTCACCGGAGTCCCGCATCAGGCCGGCCAGCGATCGCTCGGACGAACTGATCTCCTCGCGCAGCCGCAGCACCTCGGCCATCAGTTCGGCCCGCGCGTCCTCGACCTCCTCCGGTGTCCAGGGAGCCTCGCCCGGGCGCACCGCGAGATCGCCGGGCTCCACCGCCGCGATCCGCGCCTTGGGCACGGCGGTCTTCGCCGCCGTCGCCGTACCAGGAGTCTTCTTAGCACCCACCGTGGTCGCTCCCGTCTGCGTCGCGGTCCCGGCCGCGCCCGCTTCAGTGGCCGTGCCGCGCCCGGCCATGTCCTGTGTGCCCCCGCTGGTCCTGGTGGTGCCCTTGTGTGCGGCTCCCCGGCCGGTCCGCTCCCCGGCGCCCCGCGAAGCACCGGCCCGCCCGACGCCGGCCCCCGCTCCGTCCGTTTTCCCGCCGGAGCCGCCCGCCGCCGCGGAGACCGTCTTCTTCTCGGCCGCCTTCTTCGCCGCCGACCCCTTCACGGCCTTCCCCGCCGTCTTCTTCGCAGCCGCCTTCCGTGTGGCCGTTCCCTTCATGGCCGTCGCCTTCCCGGCCGCCTTCTCCGCCGTCGCCTTCCCGCCCCCCTGTGTGCTCCTCCTCCCGCTCTCCCCCTTGGCTCCGCCGCCGGAAACGGGCGCGGCCCCGCTGGACGCCGACTTCTCGTCGACGGTCTTCTTCGCCACCATGGCCGCGGCCCCTTCACATACCGTGAGCTTGCGCGCGAATCGTGCTGGGACGATAAATCGACTCGGGTCCCGCGGCAACGGGGCGCACCGCCCGATTCGCCCGCCCCGCCGACGCCGCGCGGCGGACCTGCATGCGTTGTGCCCAGCTCCCCGGCGGGTATGCCATCGAGCCGGGCCTCCGCGAATCCGAACGCCCGTACCACTCCATTTGGGCGTATGTCACTCCATGAGGAGCCTCCGCTGCGCCTCCGCGGCGCGCGTGCCGCCCCGTCGGCCGCCCGTGCGGCAAACCGGTCGGCCCCTGCCTCCGCCGCGCCGTACACTGGGCGCAGCGAGAAGCGTGGATGGGGACGAGTAGCGGCGTACGCAGCCCAGAGCGACCCGGGGACGGTGTGAGCCCGGGGGCGAGCCCGACGTGAAGATCACCCCGGAGCCGCCGGAGGAAAGTCCTGGACAGTGGGCTCGGCCCACAGGCCCACCGGGGCGAGTAGAACCGGCATCGCGACCCCAATGAGGGGGCTCACCGGAGCACACGACGCACCGGGGGGCCAAGGAGGGTGGTACCGCGGGAGCGCGCCGACGGCGGCGCAGGGATCGACACAGCTCTCGTCCCTCCGGACGGAAGGCAGCAAGTCCGCCGGAGGAAGCCCGCTGATGACAACGCCGACGTACCGACAGGTGCCAGCCCAGGTCGACCTGCCCGCCCTCGAGCACGCCGTGCTCGACTTCTGGCGGGAACAGAAGATCTTCGCCAAGAGCCTCGAGCAGTCCGAGGGCCGCCCCGAGTGGGTGTTCTACGAGGGCCCGCCCACCGCCAACGGCATGCCGGGCGCCCACCACATCGAGGCGCGCGTCTTCAAGGACGTCTTCCCCCGCTTCCGGACCATGCAGGGCTACCACGTGGGCCGCAAGGCCGGCTGGGACTGCCACGGCCTCCCGGTGGAGCTGGCGGTGGAGAAGGAGCTCGGCTTCTCCGGCAAGCAGGACATCGAGGCGTACGGCATCGCCGAGTTCAACGCCAAGTGCCGCGAGTCGGTGACCCGCCACACCGACGCCTTCGAAGAGCTCACCACCCGGATGGGCTACTGGGCCGACCTCAACGACCCCTACCGCACCATGGACCCGGAGTACATCGAGTCCGTCTGGTGGTCGCTGAAGGAGATCTTCAACAAGGGTCTGCTGGTCCAGGACCACCGTGTCGCCCCCTGGTGCCCGCGCTGCGGCACCGGCCTGTCCGACCACGAGCTGGCGCAGGGCTACGAGACGGTCGTCGACCCGTCCGTCTACGTCCGCTTCCCGCTCACCTCCGGCCCGCTGGCCGGCGAGGCCGCGCTCCTGGTGTGGACGACCACGCCGTGGACGCTGGTGTCGAACACCGCGGTCGCCGCGCACCCCGAGGTGACCTACGTGGTCGCCACCGACGGCGAGGAGAAGCTGGTCGTCGCCGAGCCGCTGGTGGCCAAGGCCCTCGGCGAGGGCTGGGAGACCACCGGGCAGACCTTCACCGGCGCCGAGATGGAGCGCTGGACGTACCGGCGCCCCTTCGAGCTAGTTGCGTTCTCCGAGCCGGCCCACTACGTGGTGAACGCCGACTACGTCACCACCGAGGACGGCACGGGTCTGGTCCACCAGTCCCCCGCCTTCGGTGAGGACGACCTCAAGGTCTGCCGCTCCTACGGCCTGCCGGTGGTGAACCCGGTCCGCCCCGACGGCACCTTCGAGGAGGACGTCCCGCTGGTCGGCGGCGTCTTCTTCAAGAAGGCCGACGAGAAGCTGACGGAGGACCTGGGCAGTCGCGGCCTGCTCTTCCGGCACACCCCGTACGAGCACAGCTACCCGCACTGCTGGCGCTGCCACACCGCGCTGCTGTACTACGCGCAGCCGTCCTGGTACATCCGCACCACGGCCGTCAAGGACCGGCTGCTCGAGGAGAACGAGAACACCAACTGGTTCCCGGACTCGGTCAAGCACGGCCGCTACGGCGACTGGCTGAACAACAACATCGACTGGGCTCTGTCCCGCAACCGCTACTGGGGCACCCCGCTGCCGATCTGGCGCTGCGAGGACGACCACCTCACCTGTGTCGGCTCGCTCACCGAGCTGACCGGGCTGACCGGCACCGACCAGTCGGGCCTCGACCCGCACCGCCCGTACATCGACGAGGTCACCTTCGCCTGCCCTCAGGACGGCTGCGCGAAGACCGCCACGCGCGTGCCGGAGGTCATCGACGCCTGGTACGACTCGGGTTCGATGCCGTTCGCGCAGTGGGGCTACCCGTACAAGAACAAGGAACTGTTCGAGGCCCGCTACCCGGCGCAGTTCATCTGCGAGGCCATCGACCAGACCCGCGGCTGGTTCTACACGCTGATGGCCGTCGGCACCCTGGTCTTCGACAAGTCGTCGTACGAGAACGTCGTCTGCCTCGGCCACATCCTCGCCGAGGACGGCCGCAAGATGTCCAAGCACCTGGGCAACATCCTGCAGCCGATCCCGCTGATGGACCGGCACGGCGCGGACGCGGTCCGCTGGTTCATGGCGGCCGGCGGCTCCCCGTGGGCGGCCCGCCGGGTGGGGCACGGCACCATCCAGGAGGTCGTCCGCAAGACGCTCCTGACGTACTGGAACACGGTCGCCTTCCAGGCGCTGTACGCGCGCACCTCCGGCTGGGCCCCGTCCGAGGCCGACCCGGCGCCCGCCGACCGCCCGCTGCTGGACCGCTGGCTGCTCTCCGAACTGCACGCGCTCACCGACCAGGTGACCCGGGCGCTGGAGGGCTTCGACACCCAGCGGGCCGGCAAGCTGCTGTCCGCGTTCGTCGACGACCTGTCCAACTGGTACGTCCGCCGCTCCCGGCGCCGCTTCTGGCAGGGCGACAAGGCCGCGCTGCGCACCCTGCACGAGGTCGTGGAGACGGTCACCAAGCTGATGGCTCCGCTGACCCCGTTCATCACCGAGCGGGTCTGGCAGGACCTGGTCGTGCCGGTCACCCCGGGCGCCCCCGAGTCGGTCCATCTGTCCTCCTGGCCCGAGGCGGACCTGACCGCGATCGACCCGCAGCTGTCCACCCAGATGGTGCTGGTGCGCCGCCTGGTGGAGCTGGGACGGGCCACCCGCGCGGAGTCGGGGGTCAAGACCCGCCAGCCGCTCAAGCGCGCCCTGATCGCCGCGAGCGGCTTCGGCGCCCTCCACCCCGAACTGCACACGCAGATCACCGAGGAGCTGAACGTCGAGTCCCTGGCGTCGCTGTCCGAGGTGGGCGGCTCACTGGTGGACACCACGGCGAAGGCCAACTTCCGCGCGCTGGGCAAGCGGTTCGGCAAGCGGGTCCAGGACGTGGCCCGGGCCGTCGCGGACGCGGACGCCGCCGCGCTGTCCCTGGCGCTGCGCGAGGGCACCGCCTCGGTGGAGGTCGACGGTGAGACGATCACCCTCTCCCCGGACGAGGTGATCATCACGGAAACCCCGCGCGAAGGCTGGTCGGTGGCGTCCGACTCGGGTGCCACGGTCGCCCTGGACCTGGAGATCACCGAGGAGCTGCGCCGCGCGGGCCTGGCCCGGGACGCGATCCGGCTGATCCAGGAAGCCCGCAAGAACAGCGGCCTCGACGTGGCCGACCGGATCGCCCTGCGCTGGACGGCCACGGAGGCCGCCACGATCGCGGCGCTGACCGAGCACTCCGCCCTGATCGCCGACGAGGTCCTGGCCACGGACTTCGCCCAGGGAGAGGCGGACGACTCCTACGGGCAGGCGTTCACGGACGAGGGCCTGTCCCTGACGTTCCGGCTGCACAAGGCATAGGCACCCCGGGCACCCGCCCCGCGTCGCCAGCACCCCCGAGGGCCCGGGCCCGCCGAGAAAGTTCGGCGGGCCCGGGCCCTCGGCGTTGTGTCCGTCGGACAACTGCCCCGGGCCTCGAACAACCACCGCAAAGAGCCCGAACGCGCGTAGCGAAAGGGCGGGGCCCCGGGTTGTCGAACCCGGGGCCCCGCCCTGAACGCCGTCGGCCGTCAGGCCGTACTCATGGCCGTGAGGCCGTCAGTTGTCGTCCTCGTCGATCAGGAACCCGCGCATCGGCGAGGGTGCCTGGCCCATCGGCGACGGCCCCTGCGGGCGCACCGGCGCCATGGGCTGGGTCATCGCCGGCTGCATCTGCTGCTGGCTGCCGTAGGACGGGCCGGGCTGGGCGCCCGGACCGCCGCCCATCGGCTGGTTGCCGCCGTAGGACGGCGCACCGGCACCGGCCGGAGCCATCGAGGGCGCCGGGGACGGCGGCAGCGACGGGGCGGCGGGCTGACGCGGCGGGGCGAGCGAGTCGTCCGCCTGGGTCTCCAGCTGACGCAGCTGCGACTCCAGGTAGGACTTCAGCCGCGTGCGGTACTCGCGCTCGAAGCCGCGCAGGTCCTCGACCTTGCGCTCCAGCGTGGCGCGGGCGGACTCCAGGGAGCCCATCGCGACGCGGTGCTTCTCCTGCGCGTCCCGTTCCAGGGCGTCCGCCTTGGCGCGGGCGTCCCGCTCGAGACCCTCGGCACGCGAACGCGCCTCACCGACGATCTTGTTGGCCTCGGAACGGGCCTCGGCGATCGCCTGGTCGGCGGTCTGCTGGGCCAGCGAGAGCACGCGGGCCGCGCTGTCGCCACCGGGGCCGCCCTGCTGGCCGGGGAGGCCGGGAGGACCGCCCATGGGGCCGCCCATCGGGCCGCCGGGGCCGCCCATCGGGCCACCGGGGCCCATCTGGCCCGGCATCTGGCCCTGCATCGGACCGCCGGGGCCCATCTGCCCCTGCATCGGGCCGCCCTGGCCCATCGGCCCGGGACCCTGACCCATGGGACCCTGACCCATGGGGCCGGGACCCTGCGGGCCGCCCTGCCCGCCCTGTCCGCCGGGGCCGGCGGGCAGCTGCGGCGCACCGCTCGGCAGCTGGGGCGGACCACCCATGGGGCCACCCATCTGCTGCTGCGGCGGGCCCGATATGCCGGCGGGCACCGGTCCGCCGGGACCTCGCATGCCCTGCTGGGGCATGCCCTGGGGAGGCGGCCCCTGCTGCCCCTGCTGGTCCTGTGGTTCAGGGGGCTTGCGCATGTTCTGCTGGTTCTGGGCAGCAGCGCGCGTGGCCGCGGCCAGTTTGGCGCGCAGGTCCTCGTTCTCTCGGAGCAGGCGCGTCAGTTCGGCTTCGACCTCGTCGAGGAAGGCATCGACCTCGTCCTCGTCATAGCCTTCTCGGAGGCGGACGGTCGTGAACTGCTTGTTCCGCACGTCCTCGGGGGTCAACGGCATCTCTTCACCTCAACGTAGTCATCGGCAGTCGGCAGGCCCATGTCGTCCACAGTCACCTCAGCGCACTGCCCACGAGGGAGATCAGGATGTAGACAATGATCATCAGTACGAAGAAGGACAGGTCGAGCGCCACGCCCCCGAGACGCAGCGGCGGGATGAACCGCCGCAGAAGCTTCAGCGGTGGATCGGTGACAGTGTAGGTGGCCTCCAGGACGACCACCATCGCCTTGCCGGGTTGCCACGAGCGGGCGAACTGGAAGACATAGTCCATGACCAGACGGAAGATGAGCACGATGAGGAACACCATCAGCGCGATGTAGATCACCTGCGCGAACACGCTCATGGTCTGTCGGTCCCTCTCCCCTGTGCCTTGCTTCTGTCCGGTCCTGCGTCTCAGCTCTGGTTGAAGAACCCGCCCTCTGCGATACGGGCCTTGTCCTCCGCCGTGACATCGACGTTAGCAGGAGACAGCAGGAACACCTTCTGCGTCACCCGCTCGATGCTGCCGTGAAGACCAAACACCAGACCGGCCGCAAAGTCGACAAGTCGCTTCGCGTCCGTGTCATCCATCTCAGTAAGATTCATGATCACCGGGGTGCCCTCACGGAAGTGTTCCCCGATGGTACGGGCCTCGTTGTAGGTCCGCGGGTGAAGCGTGGTGATCCGGTAAGGCTCTCGTTCCGACACGACCTTGGGCATGATCACCGGTGCGTTCTTCTCCAGGTTCGCGCGTTCTTGTGTGATGGATGCCACGGGCGCGATCCGCGCCGGGCGTGCCGATTCAGCGGGAAGCGAAGCGGACCGGGCAACCGGCTCGCGGGGCGGGGGCGGTTGCACCACTCGCACCTCTTCGTCCCTTTGGAGTTGATGTGCCCCATGCAACTGGCGCGACGGTTCGTGTCGCCGGTGGTCCCGTTCGGGCTCCGGATCGAGTTCGGGCTCGAAGTCGTCGTCTGGGTCAAATCCGCGGCCGTCGTACCCATCGTCCTCCACGAGGCCGAGGTAGACCGCCATCTTGCGCATCGCGCCGGCCATGCTCCGAGTCCTCCTCTGTGGTGGATCCGCTGACGACCGCCAAGTGCCCGCGATCCACAAGGTCCTCAAGTCCGCCCATCAGCGGCAATGACCATATTTTCTACTGTGGTCCGACTTCCTGGCGACGTTACCCGAGCCCGGGGCGGACTCCGAGTACCGCACTGCCGACGCGCACATGTGTCGCTCCGGCCGCAACGGCCTGTTCGAGATCCGTACTCATCCCCGCAGAAACCATTTTCGCAGCCGGATGAGCCGTGCGCAGGCCGGTCGACAAATCCATCAAGCGCTCGAACGCCGCCTGTTGCCGTCCGGCGTACTCCCCGGCGAGCGGGGCGACGGTCATCAGCCCGTCCAGCCGCAGCCCTTCGGACCCGGCGATCAGATCGGCCAACTCCGCGACGCCGCCCGGCGCGACGCCGCCGCGCTCCCCCCGGCCCCCGCCCGCCGCGGACTCATCGGCGTCGAGCGCGACCTGGACGAGACAGCCGAGTTCACGTCCGGCCCGCACGGCCTCCCTGGCGAGGGCCGTGACAAGGCGGGCACGGTCGACGGACTGCACGAAATCCGCGTAACCGACCACGGATCGCACCTTGTTGGTCTGAAGTTGTCCGACAAAGTGCCAAGAAAGAGGCAGATCGGAGCATTCGGCCGCCTTGGGGGCGGCGTCCTGGTCACGGTTCTCGGCGACATGACGTACACCGAGTTCCGACAGAATCCGCACATCACTGGCGGGGAAGGTCTTGGTGACCACGATCAGGGTCACCTCGTCGCGCCCGCGCCCGGCGGCCGCGCACGCGGCGGCGATCCGTCGCTCCACATCCGCGAGGTTCGCGGCGATTTCGTCCCTACGTTCCGTCATGCCCCATCAGTCCAGCCATACATAGCCCGCGAGCCGCCCGGTGGAGCGGTCGCGCCGGTACGAGAAGTGATCGTCCGACTCCAGAGTGCACACCTGCGACCGCTCGCGGTCGCGCACCCCGAGCCGTTCGAGCTGGGCGTGCACGCCCCCGTCCACATCGACCGCCGGCGTACCCCAGCTCGTCTCGGCGTGCGCCGCCGGTTCGACGGCGGCCACGTCGGCGCGCATCTCCTTCGGCACCTCGTAGCACCGGCCGCAGACGGCGGGTCCGGTGCGGGCGACGATCCGAGCCGGGTCGGCACCGAGTTCGGTCATGGCCCGCACGGCGGCGGGGACCACCCCCGCGACCAGTCCGGGCCGTCCCGCGTGGGCCGCCGCGGCCACACCGGCGACGGGGTCGGCGAGCAGCACCGGCACGCAGTCGGCGGTGAGCACGGCGAGGGCCAGGCCCCGTCGCGCGGTGACGACCGCGTCGGTCTCGGGGACCGGACGATCGCCCCACGGCGCGTCGACCACCTTCGTGTCGGCGCCGTGCACCTGGTTCATCCACACCACCCGGGCCGGGTCGAGGCCGAGGGACGTCGCGGCCAGTTCGCGGTTGACGCGTACGGCGTCGGGATCGTCACCGACCGCTCCGCCGAGGTTGAGCTCCGCATACGGAGCGGCGCTCACCCCGCCCCACCGGTCGGTGAAGGCGAAGTGCGCGCCGCGCACGCTCTCGTGCCGCCCTATCACTTGAGGAAGTCCGGGACGTCCAGTTCCTCGGCCGCGCTGTCCGAGTAGGCCCTCGTCGGCTGGACCGGCGGCTGAGCCACCGGGATGTCACTGACCGGCTCGGGGGCCGGCTCCGGCTCCTCCTTGGGCGTGACGCTGCCGAGCGAGCCGAAGGACGGCCGGCTCTCGGGTTGCCGCGCGGGGGCGGGTTCCTCGCGCTTGGCCGAGGACGAGCCGAGGACGTTGTCCCGCTTCGCCGGCGGCTGGCCGCCGTCGAAGCCGGCCGCGATCACGGTGACCCGGACCTCGTCGCCCAGGGCGTCGTCGATGACCGCGCCGAAGATGATGTTGGCCTCCGGGTGGGCGGCCTCACTGACCAGCTGGGCGGCCTCGTTGATCTCGAACAGGCCGAGGTCGGAACCGCCGGAGATGGAGAGCAGCACACCCCGGGCGCCGTCGATGGAGGCTTCCAGCAGCGGTGAGGAGATCGCCATCTCGGCCGCCGCCACCGCGCGGTCGTCGCCGCGGGCCGAACCGATGCCCATGAGGGCCGAACCGGCCTCGGACATGACCGACTTGACGTCGGCGAAGTCGAGGTTGATCAGGCCGGGCGTGGTGATGAGGTCGGTGATGCCCTGGACACCGGAGAGCAGGACCTGGTCCGCCGACTTGAAGGCGTCCAGGACCGAGACCTGGCGGTCCGAGATGGACAGCAGCCGGTCGTTGGGGATGACGATGAGGGTGTCGACCTCTTCACGGAGCTCGGCGATGCCGTCCTCCGCCTGGTTGGCGCGGCGCCGGCCCTCGAAGGTGAACGGGCGGGTGACCACGCCGATGGTGAGAGCGCCGAGCGAGCGGGCGATGTTGGCCACGACGGGGGCGCCGCCGGTGCCGGTGCCACCGCCTTCACCGGCCGTCACGAAGACCATGTCGGCCCCCTTGAGGACCTCCTCGATCTCCTCGCGGTGGTCCTCGGCCGCCTTGCGGCCGACGGCCGGGTTGGCTCCGGCGCCGAGTCCGCGGGTGAGTTCACGGCCGACGTCGAGCTTGACGTCGGCGTCGCTCATCAACAGGGCTTGCGCGTCGGTGTTGATGGCGATGAACTCGACGCCCTTGAGACCGACCTCGATCATCCGGTTGATGGCATTGACACCACCGCCGCCGACACCGATGACTTTGATGACTGCGAGGTAGTTCTGCGGTGCTGCCACGTCGAAGGCCTCTCGCCTCGAGTTACGTGTCGCCGTCTCACGGCCTTGCCGCGGTCCGACGACTGATGCCGATGGGGACGGTCCGTATCACCGACCCGAACCCTAACGTTGAAGTTTAGGGTTACCAGTGTGCCTGCTCCCTGGAGTCTTCTGAACAGGACACTAAGTCGACAAGTGGCGCGCGTTCAACGAACACGCCGAACCTCCCGTTTTTCTTTTCACCCTATGTGATCAGCCGTGGCACCGCCCAACCAGGGGGTTGACCTGCACTGATGCACGTCAACCCCCCGATGACGCGGGGGCGGTGGGAACACTCACGTCGAAGTGCCGTGCGCCCGGCGCCGCTTTCAGCAGGGCGGTGAGGGTGCGTCCCTTCGCAGCACCCTTCTCGGCGCTCCCCCAGACGACCTCCCTGCCGTCCGTCAACTTCAGCGAGATGTCGTCGTGGGTACGGACGTTGACGCTCCGGGTGGCCCGGGCAACGGGGTCCGGGACGTCGCGGACGACCCGGACCGCCTCCCGCACCAGCCGCGCCTCGCCGAAGCGGCGCAGGCTCGCGGCCGTGGTGCCGCTCCGGCGGACGGTCAATTCCAGCCGGGGAACACCTCGGGGGGCCTTCGAAACCGTGGCGTACCGGACCCCCTCGGCGTCGATCTCGATGAACTCCCCACCCTTTTCCATCAGGAGAACCGGGGTGCGCTCGGTGATTTCCAACCTGATTTCGTGCGGCCAGGAACGAATCACGTCAACCGTTCCGATTCGGGGCATTTCCTTGCGAAGTCGCGACGCGATCGCCTCGGTGTCCACCATGGCCAGCGGGCCCCCGAGGGGAACGTCGGCGACCTCGCGCACCTGCCCGGGGGACAGCACCCGGGTCCCGGACACGGAGACCCGCTCCGCCCTGGCCAGATCGGAGCCGTACAACAGCCAGAACGCCCCGCTCCCGAGGAACACCAGGGCGACCGCCAGGATGATGATCAGACGAAGGTGCTGCCGCCCCAACCGCCTGACGGGCGGCGGGCCGGACGACTCCCGCTGGTGTCCACCGCGCTCGGCGGTCGTCGTTCCGGCCACGAATCCTGCCTCCCGTCATCCGCGTCCGACTGTGCGTCCAGGGCCCGTCCTAGTGCCGCGCACGGGCGGCGATCGCCTCGTACACCATGCTGACGAGCAGGTCGTCGGCGTCCCGGCGGCCGAACTCGGCGGCGGCGCGGGACATTTCGTACAGCCGGTGCGGGTCGGACAGCACCGGCAGCACGCTCTGCCGCACCCACTCCGGCGTCAGCTCCGCGTCGTCGACCAGCAGACCGCCGCCGGCCTTGACCACCGGCTGGGCGTTCAGCCGCTGCTCGCCGTTGCCGATCGGCAACGGGACGTAGGCGGCCGGGAGCCCGACGGCGGAGAGTTCGGCGACGGTCATCGCGCCCGCGCGGCAGAGCATCATGTCGGCCGCGGCGTATGCGAGATCCATCCGGTCCAGGTAACTTACCGGGATGTAGGGGGGCATTCCCGGCATCTGCTGCACCTGGGGCAGTTCGTTCTTCGGGCCGACCGCGTGCAGGATCTGGATCCCGGCCTGCTGCAGCCACGGCGCGACCTGCTGGACGACCTCGTTCAGCCGGCGGGCGCCCTGCGAACCGCCGGAGACCAGCAGCGTGGGCAGGTTGGGGTCGAGCCCGAACGCGGCGCGGGCCTCGGGGCGCACGGCGGCCCGGTCCAGGGTGGCCACGGAGCGGCGCAGCGGGATCCCGATGTAGCGGGCGTCGCGCAACTTGCTGTCCGGGGTGGAGACGGCGACCTGGGCCGCGTACCGGGAGCCGATCTTGTTGGCCAGGCCGGGGCGGGCGTTGGCCTCGTGGACGACGATCGGCACACCGAGCCGCTTGGCGGCGAGGTAGCCCGGCAGGGCGACGTAGCCGCCGAAGCCGACCACCGCGTCCGCCTTGGTGCGTTCCAGGATCTGCTCCGTCGCCTTGATGGTGCCGCGCAGCCGGCCCGGGACGGTGATCAGCTCCGGGGTGGGCTTGCGCGGCAGCGGTACGGCGGGGATCAGCGCCAGTTCGTACCCGCGCTCGGGTACCAGACGTGTCTCGAGACCGCGTTCCGTGCCCAGGGCCGTGATGCCCACGGTCGGATCCTGCCTGCGCAGGGCATCCGCGAGGGCGAGCGCGGGCTCGATGTGGCCCGCGGTTCCTCCGCCGGCGAGTACGACATGCACCGAAATTCACCGCTCTCCGGACGAACGTGCCGCCGTGGCGCGCCGTCGCATCGTGTTCCATCTCCGGGGCTGCTGAGAACCCCCGGCCCGCTTTCTACCAAAGCGAGGTTGCCGCATCGCAAGCGCCGCCCGCGCAGCGGGCTCGTCACGCGCGAAGGCGATCAGCAGCCCGATGGCGAACATGGTCGGCAGCAGGGCGGACCCACCGTAGGAGAACAACGGGAGCGGGACACCGGCGATCGGCAGCAGTCCGAGGACCGCACCGATGTTGATCACGGCCTGCGCCGTGATCCAGGTGGTCACGCCTCCCGCGGCATACCTCACGAAGGGGTCCTCCGTGCGTCCGGCCACGCGGATACCCGCATAGCCTAGAGCCGCAAACAGGGCGAGCACCGACAGCGTCCCCGCCAGGCCCAGTTCCTCACCGGTGACGGCGAAGATGAAGTCGGTGTGGGCTTCCGGCAGTTGGCCCCATTTCTCCACACTCGCACCCAGTCCGGAACCGAAGATCCCGCCGGACGCGAGGGCGTAGATCCCGTGCACGGCCTGCCAGCAGTCGACGGGGCCCGCCTGGGGCTCGGTGGCGCCGAGGCAGGCGAGCCGGGCCATCCGGTTCGGGCTGCTCCAGATGAGGAACGCGCCGATCAGCGCGGCGACGGCCAGCACGCCGGCGAACAGCCGGGTGGGTGCCCCCGCCAGCCAGAGCAGGCCGAACAGGATCGCCGTCAGGATGATCGCCGTTCCCATGTCGCCGCCCAGCATGATCAGCCCGAGCAGCATGAAGGCGGCCGGTACGAGCGGCACCAGCATGTGCTTCCACTGGGCCAGCAGCCGTCTGTCCTGCTTGCGGGCGAGCAGATCGGCGCCCCACAGCACCAGGGCGAGCTTGCCGAACTCACTGGGCTGGAGCTGGAAGGAGCCGCCGAGGTCGATCCAGTTCTGGTTGCCGTTGACCGCCATCCCTATCCCCGGCACCTGCACCAGGACCATCAGGAAGACCGCGCCCGCGAGGAGGGGGTACGCCAGTGCCCGGTGCAGTTTCACCGGCATCCGGGCGGCCGCGAGCAGCAGCACGACCCCGATGCCGGCGGCCAGGAGCTGCTTGCGGAAGAAGTACGAGCCCGGCAGCGACATCTGCAGCGCGGTGATCTGGGAGGCCGAGTAGACCATCACCAGGCCGAGCACGGTGATCAGCGCGCTGCCGCCGAGGATCACGTAGTAGGCGGTCAGCGGCCGGTCCCAGGCCCTGCGCGCCCGTGTGTGCAGGGTGCGGACGGTGTTCCGGCGGGCGGGCCGGGGCGCGGTGGGCGGGCGGGGCGCCCGCGGCGCGGGCGGCCGCCCGGTGCGGCTACTGGGCATGGTGGCCTCCGCTGCGCGCCCCACGGTGCCTCGACGGTCCCACAGGTCCCTCCCAAGGTCGCCCGGCGCAGGCGGCCGGGTCAGGCACCGAGTTCGCGCACCGCCTGTGCGAACGCCTCACCGCGCCTGTTGTAGTTGGCGAACATGTCCATCGATGCGCAGGCCGGGGCCAGCAGCACCGTGTCGCCGGGCCGTGCGAGCCGCTTCGCCTCCTGGACAGCCTGGAGCATCGCCCCAGTGTCGGTCCGGCCGAGGTCGACCACGGGTACCTCCGGGGCGTGTCGCGCCAGGGCTTCGCGGATCAGTTCGCGGTCCCGGCCGATCAGGACGGCGCCGCGGAGCCGCTTCGCCGCCCCCGCGACCAGTTCGTCGAAGGTGGCGCCCTTGGCGAGGCCGCCGGCGATCCACACGATCGACTCGTAGGCCGCCAACGACGCCTGTGCCGCATGGGTGTTGGTCGCCTTGGAGTCGTCGACCCAGGCGACCCCGTCCACGTCGGCGACGTGCGCGACGCGGTGGGCGTCCGGGGTGAAGGCCCGCAGCCCGTCCCGTACGGCCGCCGCCGGTACCCCGAAGGCCCGCGCGAGGGCGGCCGCGGCAAGGGCGTTGGCGATGTTGTGCGGGGCTGGCGGGTTGACGTCGGTGACCTCGGCGAGTTCCTGGGCGCTGCGGTACCGGTCCTCGACGAAGGCGCGGTCGACCAGGATGCCCTCGACGACGCCGAGTTGGGAGGGGCCGGGGGCGTTGAGGGTGAAGCCGACGGCGCGGCAGCCCTCCTCGACGTCGGCCGCGCGGACCAGGTCCTCGGTGGACGGCTTGTCGGTGGCGTCGGCGTTGTAGACGCAGGCGACCCGATTGCCCTCGTAGACACGGCCCTTGTCGGCGGCGTACGCCTCCATGGAGCCGTGCCAGTCGAGGTGGTCGGGGGCGAGGTTCAGCACCGCCGCCGAGTGGGCGCGCAGGGACGGCGCCCAGTGGAGCTGGTAGCTGGACAGCTCCACGGCGAGCACGTCGTACTGTTCCTCGCCGGTGACGACGTCGAGCAGGGAGACGCCGATGTTGCCGACGGCGGCCGTCCGCAGGCCCGCGGCGCGGAGGATCGCCGCGAGCATCTGGACGGTGGTGGTCTTGCCGTTGGTGCCGGTGACCGCGAGCCAGGGCGCCGCGTCGGGCTTCCTGAGCCGCCAGGCGAGTTCGACGTCGCCCCACACCGGCACCCCGGCCTCGTCCGCCGCCGCGAACAGCGGCTTGTCCGGCTTCCAGCCGGGGGCGGTGACGATCAGCTCGGTGCCGTCGGGCAGGGTCGCGCCGTCACCGAGGCGCACGGCGATGCCGAGCGCCTCCAGTTCGGCGGCCTGCTCGCGGGCGCGTGCGTCGTCGCCGTCGTTGACGACGGTGACCCGCGCGCCGAGCCCGTGCAGCACCTTCGCCGCCGGGACACCGGAGACTCCGAGCCCGGCGACGGTGACGTGCTTGCCCTGCCAGTCGGTCACTTGTCCGCTGCCCATCCCGCGTAGAAGATGCCGAGTCCGACGATCACACAGATGCCCTGGATGATCCAGAAGCGGACCACCACAAGGACTTCGGACCACCCCTTGAGTTCGAAGTGGTGCTGGAGTGGCGCCATCCGGAAGACTCGCTTCCCGGTGAGCTTGAAGGAGCCGACCTGGATGACCACCGACATGGTGATGAGGACGAACAGGCCGCCCAGGATGGCGAGCAGCAGCTCGGTGCGGGAGCAGATCGCGAGGCCCGCGAGGACACCGCCGAGCGCGAGCGAACCGGTGTCACCCATGAAGATCTTGGCCGGCGAGGTGTTCCACCACAGGAAGCCGAGGCAGGAACCCATCAGCGCGGAGGCGACCACCGCGAGGTCCAGGGGGTCTCTCACCTCGTAGCAGGCACCCGGGTTGGTCAGGGTCGTCGCGTTGGCGCAGGACTCCTGGAACTGCCAGACGCCGATGAACGTGTAGGCGCCGAAGACCAGGACGGAGGCGCCGGTGGCCAGACCGTCCAGGCCGTCCGTCAGGTTCACGCCGTTCGACATCGCGAGGATCATGAACAGCGCCCAGACGACGAACAGCACCGGGCCGATGGTCCAGCCGAAGTCGGTGATGAACGACAGCTTCGTGGACGCCGGGGTGTTGCCGCGGTTGTCCGCGAACTGCAGCGAGAGCACCGCGAACGCGATACCGACGATCAGCTGGCCGGCCATCTTCGCTTTGGCCCGCAGGCCCAGCGAACGCCGTTTGACGATCTTGATGTAGTCGTCCAGGAAGCCGACCAGGCCCATGCCCACCATCAGGCCGAGCACCAGCAGACCCGAGAAGGTCGGCGACGTGTCGGCCTCGGGGTCCAGGGAGCTCGTGATCAGCTTGGCCAGGAAGTACGCGGCGACCGTCGCCAGGATGAAGGCGATACCGCCCATGGTCGGCGTACCGCGCTTGCTGGCGTGCTCGCGCGGGCCGTCGTCACGGATGTACTGCCCGTACCCCTTGCGTGCGAGCAGCTTGATCAGCAGCGGGGTGCCGACCAGCGTCAGGAAGAGGCCAATGACTCCTGCGAACAGGATCTGCTTCATCATCGGGTGACGACCTCACCCTCGGTACCGGTCGCGAGCAGCGCCTGCGCCACGCTCTCGAGACCGACCGAACGGGACGCCTTCACGAGAACGACGTCTCCCTGGCGCAATTCACTGCGCAACAGGTCGACAGCCGCCTGTGCGTCGGACACGTGCACCGACTCCTCACCCCACGAACCCTCGTTATATGCGCCCAGTTGCAGCCAGGCAGCTTCCCTGCCCCCGACCGCGACGAGCTTGCTGACGTTGAGCCGGACGGCGAGCCGTCCGACCGCGTCGTGCTCGGCGAGCGCCTCGTCCCCGAGCTCGGCCATCTTGCCGAGCACCGCCCACGTACGGCCCCCCTTCGCCTGTGAGGCTTTGCCCATGGCCGCGAGCGCGCGCAGGGCGGCTCGCATGGACTCGGGGTTCGCGTTGTAGGCGTCGTTGACGACCGTCACGCCGTCCGGGCGCTCGGTGACCTCCATCCGCCAGCGGGAGAGGGAGCCCGCCTCGGAGAGCGCGAGTGCGATCTCTTCTGCGGACATGCCCAACTCGTGGGCGACGGCGGCCGCGGCGAGCGCGTTCGACACGTGATGCTCACCGTACAGGCGCATGGTCACATCGCTTGCACCGGAGGGTGTGTGAAGCCTGAAGGAGGGCTGTCCGCTGTCCGTGAGTCGCACGTTCTCGGCCCGAACGTCCGCTTCGTCGGTCTCTCCGAAAAGGAGTACCTTCGCCTTCGTACGGGACGCCATGGCGCGTACGAGCGGGTCGTCCGCGTTGAGGATCGCGGTGCCGCCCTCCTCGGCCGGCGGCAGGGCCTCCACCATCTCGCCCTTGGCCTGGGCGATCTGCGCCCGGCCGCCGAACTCGCCGATGTGGGAGGTGCCGACGTTGAGGACGAGGCCGACCTTCGGGGGCGTCAGGTCGGTGAGGTACCGGATGTGGCCGATCCCGCGGGCGCCCATCTCCAGCACGAGGAACTTCGTCTCCTCGGTGGCGGTGAGCGCGGTCAGCGGCAGCCCGATCTCGTTGTTGAGCGATCCGGGGGTGAAGACGGTGGGCGCCTTGCGCCGCAGCACCTGGGCGATGAGGTCCTTGGTGCTGGTCTTGCCGGACGAGCCGGTGAGCGCGACGAGGGTCGCGCCGAGGCGCTGCACGACGTGCCGGGCGAGGGCGCCCAGCGCTCTTGGGACGTCGTCGACGACGATCGCGGGCACGCCCACGGGGCGGGAGGCGAGCACGGCGGCCGCGCCCGCCTCGACGACCGCGGCCGCGAAGTCGTGGCCGTCCACGCGTTCGCCGACGAAGGCGACGAAGAGGCTGCCCGGACCCGCCTCCCGCGAGTCCCGGACGACGCCTCCGGTGACCTGCACGGACGGATCCGGTATGTCGTGCGTCTGCCCGCCGACGACTTCGGCGATCTCGGCGAGGGAGAGGGCGATCACAAGTTCATCCCTGGGTCTGCTGGATAGCTTCGCGGAGCACCTGGCGGTCGTCGAAGGGACGCACCACCCCGGCGATGTCCTGCCCCTGCTCGTGGCCCTTGCCCGCGACCAGCACGGCGTCGCCGGGCTGCGCACGGGCGACGGCGGCGGCGATCGCCGCGGCCCGGTCCTCGAAGACCTGCACCTCGCCGCGCTCGTGGGCGGGCACGGAGGCCGCGCCCTGGAGCATGGCGGCGAGGATGGCGAGGGGGTCCTCGGAGCGGGGGTTGTCGGAGGTCAGTACGGCGGTGTCGGCGAGCCGGGCCGCCGCGGCGCCCATCGGCTCGCGCTTGGTGACGTCCCGGTCGCCGCCGCAGCCGAGCACCACGTGCACCTTGCCCTCGGTGACCCTGCGCAGGGCGCGCAGCACCGACTCGACGGCGTCGGTCTTGTGGGCGTAGTCGACCACCGCGAGGTACGGCTGGCCCTCGTCCACCCGCTCCAGCCGGCCGGGCACGCCGGGGACGGCGGCGACACCGTCGGCGGCGGCCTGCGGGTCGAGTCCGGCGGCGGCGAGGGCGACGATCGCGGCGAGGGTGTTGGCCACGTTGAACGGGCCCGGCAGCGGCGACCGGGCGGTGATCCGCTCGGCCCTGGGCCCGATCACGGTGAACGTCGAGTCGGTCGGGCCGACCTCGACGTCCTCGGCGCGCCAGTCGGCGTCCGGGTGCCCCTCCGCGGAGTAGGTGATGACGGGGACGCCGGCCTCCTTGGTGAGGCGGCGGCCGTACTCGTCGTCGGCGTTGACCACGGCGAGCCGGCTGCGCTGCGGGGTGAACAGGCGCGCCTTGGCCGCGAAGTAGTCCTCCATGTCGGAGTGGAACTCCATGTGTTCCGGGCTGAGGTTGGTGAAGACGGCGATGTCGAAGACACAGGCGTCCACCCGGCCCAGCACCAGGGCGTGGCTGGAGACCTCCATGGCGACCGCGTCGACCCCGCGTTCGCGCATGACGGCGAACAGGGCCTGGAGGTCGGTGGCCTCCGGCGTGGTGCGCTCGGACTTGATGCGCTCGTCACCCACCCGCATCTCGACGGTGCCGATCAGACCCGTGCTGTGCACGGACCTGAGGCCCCCCTCGACGAGATAGGCGGTGGTGGTCTTGCCGGAGGTGCCGGTGATGCCGATCTGGAGCAGATCGCGGCCCGGGTGACCGTAGATCGTGGCCGCCAGTTCGCCCATCTCCCCGCGGGGGTCGTCGACCACCAGCGCGGGCAGCCCGGCCGCGGCGACGCGTTCGGCACCGCTCGGGTCCGTGAGCACGGCGACCGCACCGAGGCCCGCGGCCTGGGTGACGAAGTCGGCGCCGTGCGCGCGGGCGCCGGGGAGGGCGGCATACAGGTCGCCGGGACGTACGGCGCGTGAGTCGTGGGTGATGCCCGTGACGTCGGCGGTCCGGGACGGTGCGGTGACACCCAGTTGACCGGCGAGGTCCGCGAGGGGTGTGGCGGAGACCCGCGCCGGCCGGGGCGGCCCGGGAAATGTCACGGGTTGGCCCTTCTGAGTGGTTTGCGACTGATCAGCGTGTGGCACGGCGGTGAGCGTACCGGGCGCACCCGCCGCGGAGCCAAAGCGGGGCTCGCCCGCGGCCCCGTCCGGCGGGGGTGACGGGGTGAGCGGCGTGGAGGAGGGGTCCGGTACACGGCGGGGGGCGTCCCGGTTCCCGGGATCGGGGGTGATCGTTGTCACGGGCTGTTCCTGGGTGGTTCCGTGCCGGCCGGCCGCGAGGGGTTCGCGGCCGGTCAGCGTTTGAAGGTGACCGGGAGGCGGGCCGGTTCGGCACCGGTCGGCGGTACCTGGAGGGTCTTGAGGGCGAACTCCATGACCTTCTTGTAGACGGGTCCGCAGATCTGGCCGCCGAAGTAACTGCCCTCGGTGGCGTTCTGGATGGCGCAGTAGACGGTGATCCGGGGCTTGTCGGCGGGTGCGAACCCGGCGAAGGAGGAGGTGTAGCCGTGGTACTTGCCGGTGGCCGGATCCACGCGGTTGGCCGTACCCGTCTTCCCCGCGACCCGATAGCCGGGGATGCGCGCCTTGGTTCCGGTGCCCTCCTCGTCGTCCACGACCGACTCCAGCATCCGGGCGAGGGTCTTCGCCGTCTTCTCGCTGACCACCCGTGACTTCGCGGGCTCCGGGGAGGGGGTGAAGCGTCCGTCGGGTCCCTTGGTGCCGCGTACGAGCGTGGGCTCGATGCGTACGCCGCCGTTGGCGATGGTCGAGTAGACGGACGCGGCCTGCATGGCGTTGACGGACACGCCCTGGCCGAAAGGAATCGTGTACTGCTGCGAGGTCGACCAGACGTCGGGCGGGGCGAGGATGCCCTTGGTCTCGCCGGGGAAGCCGAGTCCGGTGTGGTTGCCGAGGCCGAACTTGCGCAGGTAGTCGTAGAGGACCTTGTTGGCCTGGGCCTGGGTCTTGCCGAGCTGGCCGGTGGCCAGGATGGTGCCGATGTTGCTGGACTTGGCGAGCACCCCGTTGAGCGTCAGGTACCAGGTCGGGTGGTCGACGTCGTCCTTGAACAGCCGGTCGCCGCGGTGCAACCGGTTGGGCACGACGACGTGCGTCCGCGGGGTGGCAGCCTCCTCCTCCAGCACGGCCGCCATCGACATGACCTTGGCGGTGGAGCCGGGCTCGAAGGCGTCCTGGAGGGCCGCGTTGCCGAGCGCCGCCGGATCGGCCTCGGAGAGGTCGCCCGGATCGAACCCCGGCGCGTTGGCCATGGCGAGGACCTCACCGGTGCGGGTGTCCTGGACGATGACGTAGCCGCGGTCGGCCGCGGACTTCTCGACCTGCTCGCCGATGGCGTTCTGCGCGGCCCACTGGATGTCGCGGTCGATGGTGAGCTCGACGTCGCTGCCGGGCACGGCCGGTGTCTCGCTGGACCCCGCGGTCGGCACCAGACGGCCGCCGGACTGGACGAAGCGGATGCTGCCGTCCTCACCGGCGAGCCGCTTGTCCAGCTGGAGTTCGACGCCACCGCCGCCCTTGCCCTCGGCGTTGACCCAGCCCAGTATCCCGGCGGCGAGTTCGTTGTTCGGGTAGACCCGCTTGCTGGTGGGCACGGACAGGACGCCCGCGAGGACGTTGGCGGAGGACGTGTCGCTCTCCGCCTTCTTCGCCAGCGCGGCCTTCAGGTCCTTGATCTGCTTCCAGACCTGCGGGGTCTGGCGGCTCGCGAGTTTGACGTAGCGCAGGGCCTTGTTGTCCGGCCGCAGCTTCTCGACCAGCTTGTCCTGGTCCTGGCCGAGGATCGGGGCGAGGAGGGCGGCGGCCTGTTCCGGGCCGTCGGCGATCTCCAACTGCTCGGGGGCGAACATCGTGGGGTCGGCGGTGATGTCGTAGGCGTCCTCGCTGGTCGCCAGGGCGACGCCGTTGCGGTCGGTGATCTCGCCGCGCTCGGCGTCCAGCACCTGGCCGACCTGGAGGTTCTGTCCGGCCTTCGCCGCGTAGGTGCCGGCCTCGACGGCCTGCACCTGGAGCAGGCGTACCACGAAGACGCTCAGGACGAGGGTCAGGGCCAGGCCGACCAGGCGCAGGCGGGGGCGCGGGCTGCCCAGCCGGAGGACCTTCGGGGCCGTCGGGCGGGGCGGGGCGGGGCGGCGGGCCGGTCGGTGGCCGTGCTGCTCCTACTTGGACGCGACCCCGCCAGGGTTTGC
>NZ_JAESIF010000049.1:0-49893 GCF_016757295.1 Streptomyces sp. M2CJ-2
CACCGCGTTCGGCTACGGCCCCAAGACCCTGACCCGCATCCTCCGCCTCCACCGAGCCCTCGCCCTGGCCCGCACATCCGCCCCGCCCGCGCCGGGCACGCCCGGTGACGGTGCGCCGGTGAACCACCTGCCCACCCTGGTCGCCGGCCAGAACACCACACCGCCCCCGGGCCCCACCCCGGGCAGCCCGGCGGCCGGGCAGGCCCCCGTCGCATACGGCCACCCCCAGCAGCACGCCCAGCCGCACCCCCAGCCCCCCGGCTACGGCTACCCGTACAACGCCTACGGGGCCGCCGGCTCCACCCCGCCCTACGGCCCGAACCCGCCCCCGTACGGCCCGGCGCGGACACCGCGGAGCGACCGCTCCACCGCGCTGCTCGTCGTCATCGCCCTGGTCGTCGCGATCGCCGCCGGCGGCACGGTGTACGCGCTGATGAGCAGCAACGGCGGCGACAGCGCCGGCGGCGATCCCACCGCCACGGCGACCGGCGACACGTCCCGGGGCACCGACCCGACCGCCGACGGCGAGGCCTCGACCGGGCCGGACGGATCAGGCGGTGCGGGTGGTGCAGGAGGCACGGGCGACCCGACCCGGTCCGGCACCCCCACGCCGACGGACGGGGTGATCCCGACCGGCTACCTGGGCAGCTGGTCCACGACCATCGACAACGCGAGCGGCGTGCACACCCGCACGCTGACCATCCAGCAGGGCGAGGTGGGGGACACGGTCATGTCCCTCGTCGCCGACGGGCCCACCGGCAACGGCACCTACCACTGCGTGTTCGAGGGCAGCCTCTCCGACACCCCGGGCTCCGGCGACCGGCTGCGGATCGGCCCGTCCAGCGTGACGGTCGGCCAGCCGCGCAGCGCCTGCACCCCGGGGTCCGCCACCGAGATCACCCTCCGCCCCGACGGTTCCCTCCAGCGCGTGAACACCAGCAACGGCGAGCAACTCGTCTACACCCGGGACTGAGACACCCGGCCGTCCCCCTACCTCGGCTCCGGCGGGCGCTGCCGGGGCATGTTCGGCCGGGCGGCGCCCGGAGGAGTGGGGAAGCGGCCGTGCGGCGCGGCCGCATCGGGGCGGCCCGTGCCCGCCACGGACCCCCGGACGCCCAGCGGCACGATCCCGCCGCGGAAGTCCGTCACCCAGTCCTCCGTCTCACCCCGCACCAGCTCGCTCACGTCCTCCGAGAACCGCCGCAGCACCGACAGGCACCGCTCGGCCGCCTCGCTCGCGGTGCCCTCGGCCGGGCCCAGCACCTCGCGGACGCACTCCGACGCCCAGTCGAACTGGAACGCCTGGAGCCGCCGCTGCACCGCCTGCGCGGTCGCCACGTCCCGCGTCCAGCCGGACGTCACCCCGAAGAACCGGTCGGCGACCGCACACGCCACCGCCAGCAGCAGCGCCAGGTAGCCCCAGGGGGTGGCCCCGACGGCCACCCGGGTCAGATCCAGCAGCAGCAGCGCCGCCCCGATGACCGTCCCCGCCGCGGTCCCGGCGCGCAGGGCCCGCGCGCAGCGCCGCTTCCACACCCGGTCCGCGAGGTACCAGGCGGCGGTGTCCAACGCCCCCCGCTCCACCCACCGGTACAGCTCGTCCAGCCGGAGCGCGGGCTCGCCCCAGTCCCCGAGCGGAAACACCCGCCCGGTCAGATCGCCCGGCCGCAGCCCGGCCGCCCCCTCGCCGGGACCGTCCTGCGGACGGCCCTCGGGCTGCATCTCCGGCTGACCCACCCCGTGCTCCCTCCTGACCTGACCCCTGCCGACTCCTGCTCGACGTCTGCGCGGCAGCTGCTCGACGGTCGGCGCGGACGTGCCCGGCCCCTTTCCTACCGCCCGACGGGTGGGGCGCGTCGGGGTTTCGGCCGCTCTTCCGCCCGAAAGAGGGCCGTGATCAGGTGCAGGGCCCGACCGGGACTCACTCGAAAGAGTGCTGGGGCGACGGCCGCCCGGACCACGTAGGCTCGTGCCGAACGGGAAAATCCCGTACGGACGGACCGACCAAGGAGCTGAATCGTGATCCCCGGTGGTGGCCAGCCCAACATGCAGCAGTTGCTCCAGCAGGCCCAGAAGATGCAGCAGGACCTGGCCAAGGCGCAGGAGGAACTCGCGCAGACGGAGGTCGACGGCAAGGCGGGCGGCGGCCTGGTCACGGCGACCGTCACCGGCGGTGGCGAGCTCCGGGCGCTGAAGATCGACCCGAAGGCGGTGGACCCCGAGGACACCGAGACCCTCGCGGACCTGATCGTCGCGGCCGTCCAGGCGGCCAACGAGAACGCTCAGACCCTCCAGCAGCAGAAGCTCGGCCCGCTGGCCCAGGGCCTGGGCGGCGGCGGCATTCCCGGTCTGCCCTTCTAAGACGGGGCGCGGGCCTCTACGGTACGTACTGAAGAAAACCCAGGAAGGACGGCAGTCCGTTGTACGAAGGCGTGGTGCAGGATCTCATCGACGAACTCGGGCGGCTGCCCGGCGTCGGTCCGAAGAGCGCCCAGCGGATCGCCTTCCACATCCTCCAGGCGGAGCCGACGGACGTACGGCGTCTCGCCCACGCCCTGATGGAAGTGAAGGCGAAGGTCCGCTTCTGCGCGACCTGCGGCAACGTGGCGCAGGAGGAGTTCTGCAACATCTGCCGTGACACCCGCCGCGACCGCGCGGTGATCTGTGTCGTGGAGGAGCCCAAGGACGTCGTGGCCATCGAGCGCACCCGCGAGTTCCGGGGCCGCTACCACGTCCTGGGTGGCGCGATCAGCCCGATCGACGGGGTGGGCCCCGACGATCTGCGCATCCGGGAACTGCTGGCCCGGCTGGCCGACGGCACGGTCACCGAGCTGATCCTGGCCACGGACCCGAATCTGGAGGGCGAGGCCACGGCCACGTACCTCGCCCGCATGATCAAGCCCATGGGTCTGAAGGTCACCCGTCTGGCCAGCGGCCTCCCGGTGGGCGGCGACCTGGAGTACGCGGACGAGGTCACCCTCGGGCGCGCCTTCGAGGGGAGACGACTCCTAGATGTCTGATGCCACGCTGCACGCGACCAACAGAAACCCGGACGACTTCTCGGTCCAGATCGCGGATCAGATCGAGAGCTTCCTGGTCGCCGTCACGGAGGTCGCCAAGGGCGACGAGCCCGACTCGACGGTTCCCTTCCTCCTGCTGGAGGTCTCCCAGCTCATGCTGGCCGGCGGCCGGCTGGGCGCCCACGAGGACATCGTCCCCGAGGAGCGGTACGAGCCCGACGGGGGCCCGGAGGCCGACGTGGACGAACTCCGCGAGAACCTCGCCCGGCTGCTGGAGCCGATCGACGTCTACTCCGAGGTCTTCGACCCCTACGAGCCCCGCACGGCGCCCGTCCCGGCCCGGATCTCCGACGACCTCACCGACGTCATCACCGACCTCCGCCACGGCATGGCCCACTACCGGGCCGGCCGCACCACGGAAGCGCTGTGGTGGTGGCAGTTCTCCTACTTCTCCAACTGGGGCCCCACCGCGTCGGCGACCCTGCGCGCCCTCCAGTCCGTCGTCGCCCACGTCCGCCTCAACCAGCCCCTGCCCGCCCTCGACGGTCTCGACACCGACCAGGGCATGGGCGACGACACCCTCGAATTCGAGGCGGGCAAGGTCATGGCGGAAGAAATCGGCACCCCCCTGGGAATGCGTCCGGTCAGGTGACGGCACCGGTGCTCCCGTGGTGTGCGGCGGGAAGGCGTGCGCGCCGAGCGGCCGTGAGGGTGTGACGCAGGTCGCTTTTCCGAGTGGTCGGCCTCGGGCTGGGCATGAGCCCTTCTGCACGGGTGCCCAGGAATCTCACGATGCGGTATCGACGAGGCGTTTTTCGGGTGCCCGATAGAATGAGCCGACCACGGTGTGCACACATGTGCGCAAAACGTGGGACAACGACGGATTGAGCGAGGAGCGCACGTGGGCCTTGTCGTGCAGAAGTACGGAGGCTCCTCCGTAGCCGATGCCGAAGGCATCAAGCGTGTCGCCAAGAGGGTCGTGGAAGCCAAGCAGAACGGCCACCAGGTGGTCGTCGTGGTTTCCGCGATGGGCGACACGACGGACGAGTTGATCGATCTCGCCGAGCAGGTCTCCCCGATGCCTGCCGGGCGCGAGCTCGACATGCTGCTGACCGCGGGAGAGCGGATCTCCATGGCCCTGCTGGCCATGGCGATCAAGAACCTGGGCCACAACGCCCAGAGCTTCACCGGCAGCCAGGCGGGTGTCATCACCGACTCGGTCCACAACAAAGCCCGCATCATCGACGTCACACCCGGCCGGATCCGTGCCTCGGTGGACGAGGGCAACATCGCCATCGTCGCCGGTTTCCAGGGCGTCAGCCAGCAGGGCAAGAACATCACCACGCTCGGCCGCGGCGGCTCCGACACCACCGCGGTGGCCCTGGCGGCCGCCCTCGAGGCCGAGGTGTGCGAGATCTACACCGACGTCGACGGCGTGTTCACCGCCGACCCGCGCGTGGTGCCGAAGGCCCGGAAGATCGACTGGATCTCCACCGGCGACATGCTCGAACTGGCGGCCTCCGGGTCGAAGGTGCTGCTCCACCGCTGTGTGGAGTACGCCCGCCGGTACAACATCCCGATCCACGTCCGCTCGTCCTTCAGTGGACTGCCGGGCACGTGGGTCAGCAGCGAGCCGATTCAGCGAGGGGACAAGAAGGTGGAGCAGGCGCTCATCTCCGGTGTCGCGCACGACACCTCCGAGGCCAAGGTCACGGTCGTCGGTGTGCCGGACAAGCCGGGCGAGGCGGCCTCGATCTTCCGCGCGATCGCCGACGCCGAGATCAACATCGACATGGTCGTGCAGAACGTGTCGGCGGCCTCCACGGGCCTGACGGACATCTCGTTCACGCTGCCGAAGACCGAGGGCCGCAAGGCCATCGACGCCCTGGAGAAGAGCAAGGGCGCCATCGGCTTCGAGTCCCTGCGCTACGACGACCAGATCGGCAAGATCTCGCTGGTCGGCGCCGGTATGAAGACCAACCCCGGGGTCACCGCCGACTTCTTCACCGCCCTGTCCGACGCGGGTGTGAACATCGAGCTGATCTCGACCTCCGAGATCCGCATCTCGGTCGTCACCCGCAAGGACGACGTGGACGGTGCCGTCCGCGCCGTGCACACCGCTTTCGGACTGGACTCCGACAGCGACGAGGCCGTCGTCTACGGGGGCACCGGCCGCTGATGGGGCGGTCCGGACGGCCGGCACTCGCGGTCGTGGGAGCGACCGGGGCCGTCGGCACGGTCATGCTCCAGATCCTGTCCCAGCGGGCGGACATCTGGGGCGAGATCCGACTGATCGCCTCCCCGCGCTCGGTCGGCCGCAAGCTGGCCGTGCGCGGTGAGCAGGTCGAGGTCGTGGCGCTCACCGAGGAGGCCTTCGACGGGATCGACGTCGCGCTGTTCGACGTCCCCGACGAGGTCGCCGAGCGGTGGGCGCCCGTCGCCGTCGCACGGGGCGCGGTGGTGGTCGACAACTCCGGCGCCTTCCGGATGGACCCTCAGGTGCCGCTCGTCGTCCCCGAGGTCAACTCGCACGCCGTGCGGACGCGCCCGCGCGGGATCGTCGCCAACCCGAACTGCACCACCCTGTCGATGATCGTCGCGGTGGGCGCGCTGCACGCCGAGTTCGGGCTGCGCGAGCTGGTCGTCTCCTCGTACCAGGCGGTCAGCGGCGCCGGACACGAGGGCGTGCGCACCCTGCGGGAGCAGTTGTCCCTGGTCGCGGGTACGGAGCTGGGGACCGGTCCCGGTGACGTACGGCGGGCGGTGGGGGACAACACGGGCCCCTTCGCGGAGCCGGTCGCGCTGAACGTCGTGCCGTGGGCCGGGACGCTGCGCGAGGACGGCTGGTCCTCGGAGGAGATGAAGGTCCGCGACGAGTCCCGCAAGATCCTCGGCCTGGCGCGGCTCCCGGTCGCCGTGACCTGCGTACGGGTGCCGGTGATCACCACGCACTCGCTCACCGTGCACGCCCGCTTCGAGGACGAGGTCACCGTCGACGCGGCCCGCGAGATCCTCGCCACGGCACCCGGCGTCGTGCTGTACGACAACCCCGCCGCGGGCGAGTTCCCCACGCCCGCCGATGTCGTCGGTACCGATCCGACGTGGGTGGGACGGGTACGGCGGGCGCTGGACGACCCGACGGCGCTCGAACTCTTCGTCTGCGGTGACAACTTGCGCAAGGGCGCCGCGCTCAACAGCGCGCAGACAGCCGAACTGGTGGTGGCCGAGGCGTAAATAATCCTTGGTCACGGGGATGAGTTTGTAGGATCTTCGTGCGCCAGGCGATCCGGCCAGGAAAGCTCGGATCTCTTGATCCTGCCCGGCCGACAGCCGAAGATTTACTTTCCCGCCCCACGCAACCGAGCGTGGGGCGAGAAGCGTCTTTGCGGTCACCCCTGTTGTTGGGCGCGTGGGGACGCGGTGGTCTTTCCGGACGTGGGGACATCCGGAACCGGACGTGGGGACGTCCGTTCATATGAGGCATAGGGGAAGAGCGGACACATGAGGGCATTCGGTGTGCTGTCGAGAGTGCTGCCCGGCACGGACGGCGGTCGGCCGGCGCCGGGCGCGGCAAACGTGACGCGCGACACGTACAACCCTCATGGGGGGAAGCGTGTCCAACTGGCGTGGCTGAGGTACTCGACTTCGCAATGCCGCGTGGCACGGCTCTATGCCCGCCCCGCCAGGCTCTCCGACCCCGCAAGGCCGGTGCGTCCGGTGGCATGCCGGTGATCGCGCCGATGCCAGCAGCGCGGCCCGCCCGCATACCGAGCCAGCGTGACGGCGGTGCCGACGACATCGTGGCAGCCGGCACGACCGTCGACCATCTCACCGAGACCTACCGCGCGCACTACCGCTCGCTGCTGGGCCTCGCGGCGCTGCTCCTCGACGACACCGCCTCCTGCGAGGACGTCGTCCAGGAGGCGTTCATCCGCGTCCACTCCGCCCGTAAACGCGTCCGGGACCCGGAGAAGACCCTGGCGTATCTGCGTCAGACGGTCGTCAACCTCTCCCGTTCCGCGCTGCGCCGCCGCATCCTCGGCCTGAAGCTGCTCTCCAAGCCCATGCCCGACATGGCGAGCGCGGAGGAGGGGGCCTACGACCAGCTGGAGCGCGACTCCCTCATCAAGGCGATGAAAGGGCTGCAGCGCCGTCAGCGCGAGGTGCTGGTGCTGCGGTACTTCGCGGACATGACCGAGGCGCAGGTGGCGGCGACGCTCGGCATCTCGCTGGGCTCGGTGAAGGCGTACGGTTCGCGCGGGATCGCGGCGCTGCGGGTGGCCATGGAGGCGCCGGTATGAGCGGCGGCAGGGACACGCGCGGCGAGGAGCGCGGGCCGGAGGAGGAGGGGCCCGAGAAGCGCGCGGCCGGGGAGCAGGTGGCCGAGGAGAGCGCGGCCGAGGCTGAGGAACGTGAGCCCGACGAACGGGTGTCCGGGGCCGACGGCCCGGGTCCGTCCGACGGTGACGGCCTGCGCGTACTGCGTGGGTTGGTGTCCCCGACCGGGCAGCAGTCGAAGCAATCGCACGCTGGGAACGGAACTGTGAACGACGGCCTGGACGACCAGGGGCCCGACCAGGGCACGGAGCGGCTCGACTCTGCTGAGTCGGCCGGCTCGGAGCGGCTGACGGACTCGGACCGGTCGGGCCGGTCGGGCCGGTCGGCCGAGTCGACCGAGCCCGCCGAGTCGGACCGGTCGGTCGAGCCCGCCGAGCCGGCCGAGCTGGACGTACGGAGCCTGCTGCACCGCTCGGTGGGCGGGATGGAGCCGCGCGAGGGCTCGCTGGAGTACCTGCAGCGCGCGGTCCCCGCCCGCCGGGCGCGCAAGCGGCAGATCCTCGTCGGCGCGGCGGCCGCGGCCCTCTTCCTCGGCACGGCCGTTCCGGCCCTCGTGCACGTCTCGAACGTCACCGGTTCGGACGCCAACCCGTTCGCCATCGGCCACGCCTCGGAGACGGAGGGCAGCACCGGCGAGGGCAAGAAGACCGGCGGCGGCGAGACCACCGCGGGCGGTACCTCGGACCAGGTCGAGGGAACCGACAAGAACGGCAAGAAGGACAAGGAGCAGGGTGCGGGGCCCGGCTCGAGCACGGGCGAGCCGGAGAAGGCGGGCCCCTCGTCGAGCGCGGCGGCCGGGGTGGCCGCCTGCACGGCCGCACAGCTCGGACCGGCCGTCGCGAGCAGCGTCGCCCCCGACTCGACCGGAGCGGTCTACGGCACCTTCCGGGTCGGCAACGTGTCCACGGCGAGCTGTAGCGTCGGCGGGCCCGGAGGCGTGAGCGTGACTGCGCTGGGTGCGGCCGACCCCGCCGAGGTGGGCTCGGCCCGGCATGTGGCGGGGGACGCGGCGGCAGGCCTGCCCGACCCGTCGCTGGAGTCCGCGCCGCTGGTGCTCGAGCCGGGTGAGACGTACGACGTGAAGTTCGCCTGGGTGCCTTCCGAGACCTGTCCCGCGGACGGCGGGACCGGCGGCGAGACGGGAGGCGGCACCGAGGAGCCCTCACCCGACCCGAGCCCCTCGCAGCAGGACCCCACGGCCAGCAGCGGCACGTCCACGGGCGGCGACACCGGAACGGCGGCCCAACTCCTCAGGACGGACGGCTCGGCCGAGGGAAGTGTGACCGTGACGTACACCGCGGTGACGGGGGGCACGGCGACCGTCACGGTGGCCAACGCCTGCGCGGGCACCGTCTACTGGACGGGACTGCTGCCGACGCTGACGAGCTGACGCCGACGGGCCGACCGGGACGGAGGTCCCGGTCACACCCCTGAAGGGCTGGACCGCTTCTCGTCCGGTTCCGGCTCGCGCTCCCGCAGGTCCTCCGGGACCAGGCCCAGTTCCGCGTCCCGGGCGAGCTCCACCTCGCGACGCAGCAGGCGGAACCACATGAAGACGACGAAGCCCACGAAGGCGAACCACTCGGCGGTGTAGCCGAGGTTCTGGAACGCCTTGAGGTCCAGCCCGGTACCGCCGGCCGCGACCGCGGGCACCGCCCGCATCCCCGAGTCGCCCTCGTTGAGGGTGATCCACGCTTCGTACACGTCGTGGGGCACCAGGTTCACCAGCGACGCCGCGCTGATCGCGGCGATCTGCCCCTCCGGCAGGCCGCTGCGGGTGCTGACGCCGTGGCTGCCGGGGGTCTCGGACGCCTGGAGCGCCCCGGTGACGGTGACCTCGCCGGCCGGCGGCGCGGGCGCCCCGGCCGGGTCGGGCTCACCGGGCAGCCAGCCGCGGACGACGGGCAGTACCCTGCCGTCGTCGGTGTGCAGCAGGGTCAGGACGTAGTGGCCGGGTGCGCCGTCGAGGTCCCGGTCGGGCACGAGGAGCTGTTCCTCGTAGCGGCCGCTCGTGGTGGCCTGCTTGCCGGAGGTCGCCTTGGTCACCGGCAGCAGCGCGTCCAGCGGCCGGGCCTTCTCCTGCTGGGAGGAGGCGGCCTGTTCCTCGGCGCCGCGGTGGTTGTCGACGCGGTCCTCGAAGCGGCTCAGCTGCCAGGAACCCATGAAGATGCAGAAGGGGATGGCGAGCAGCACGAAGACGTTGATCCCCCACCATCGGGGCGTCAGCAGAAACCGGTACACGCTCCCACGGTACGGGGCCGCGTGGAAAGACCGGTTCGCGGGGCGGCCCTCGCGGTCCCCGTGGCCCCGTGGTCACCGGGGCGGAGGAGGCCCGGGTGACACGTGACGGTAGCGGTGGTGTCGGCCCCGGTGGGAGATCCGGTGCGGGTTGTCCACAGGCTGGGGGCCTCGGCGGCGCGACACCCTCCGGGGCGGGCAGTATGGGGCCATGACTGAGAGCAACGAGTCCGGCGCACCGGCGCGGCGGACGGACCGGACCGAGCGAGTACAACAGGGCGAGCGGATGCCCGACTGGGAGAAGCGCTTCCGGGCGCCCCGGGTCTCCCTGCCCGACTGGGCGGAGGACGCCCCCGACCGTTCCCTGTTCGTGTCGAACGCGACGGGGACGTACGAGCTGTATGCCTGGGACCGGTCGACGGGCGAGCAGCGCCAGGTGACGGACCGGCCCAACGGCACCACGGACGGCGTGCTCTCGCCGGACGGCGAGTGGATCTGGTGGTTCGACGACAAGGACGGCGACGAGTTCGGCGTCTGGCGCCGGCAGCGGTTCGCGGGCGGCCCCGACGAACCCGCCGCCGAGGGCCTGAACGCCTCGTACCCGGCCGGTCTCGCCCTCGCCCGGGACGGGCGCACGGCGGTCGTGGGCCGTTCCACGGACGAGGACGGTACGACGATCCACCTCGTGCGCACCGGCGAGGAGCCCGTGGAGATCTACCGGCACCGCGAGTCGGCGGGCGTCGGCGACCTCTCCCACGACGGCTCGCTCATCGCCGTCGAGCACACGGAGCACGGCGACGCGATGCACTCCGCGCTGCGTGTGCTGCGCCCCGACGGCACGCCGGTCGCCGAGCTGGACGACACCAGGGGCGGCACCGAGGAGCTGGGCCTGGAGGTGCTGGGCTTCGCTCCGCTCGACGGTGACACGCGTCTGCTCATTGGTCACCAGCGGCGCGGTCGCTGGGAGCCCCTGGTGTGGGACGTGGCGACGGGCGAGGAGACGGACCTCGCCCTGGAGCTGCCGGGTGACGTGAGCGCCGAGTGGTTCCCGGACGGCACGGGCCTGCTGATCGCGCACAGTTTCGAGGCCCGCAGCGAACTGTTCCGCTACGACCTGGCGGGCCCCGAGCTGCTGGAGATCGACACCCCGCCCGGCACGGTCTCGGGCGCGACGGCCCGCCCGGACGGCAGCGTGGAGTACCTGTGGTCGTCGTCGGCGGAGCCGTCGGCGGTCCGCTCCACGACCGGCGGGGTCGTCCTGGACCCGCCGGGCATGAAGTCGCCCGGTTCGGTGCCGGTGGAGGACGTGTGGGTGGAGGGCCCCGGCGGCCGGATCCACGCCCTGGTCCAGAAGCCCGCGGGCGCGAGCGGCCCGCTGCCCACGGTCTTCGACATCCACGGCGGTCCCACCTGGCACGACAGCGACTCCTTCGCCGCGGGCCCGGCCGCCTGGGTCGACCACGGCTACGCGGTGGTCCGCGTCAACTACCGCGGTTCCACGGGGTACGGCCGCGCCTGGACCGACGCGCTGAAGCACCGGGTCGGTCTGATCGAGCTGGAGGACATCGCCGCGGTCCGTGAGTGGGCGATCGACTCGGGCCTCGCGGACCCGGACCGTCTCGTCCTCACCGGCGGTTCCTGGGGCGGCTACCTCACCCTCCTGGGCCTGGGCACCCAGCCCGACGCGTGGACCCTGGGCATCGCGGTGGTCCCGGTCGCCGACTACGTCACCGCGTACCACGACGAGATGGAGGCGCTGAAGGCCATGGACCGTACGCTCCTCGGCGGCACCCCCGAGGAGGTTCCCGAGCGGTTCGAGGCGTCCTCCCCGATCACCTACGTCGACCGGGTGAAGGCACCGGTCTACATCTCGGCCGGGGTGAACGACCCGCGCTGTCCGATCCGCCAGATCGAGAACTACGTCCACCGCCTCCAGTCCCGCGACGCCCCCCACGAGGTCTACCGCTACGACGCGGGCCACGGCTCCCTGGTGGTCGACGAGCGGATCAAGCAGGTACGCCTGGAGCTGGACTTCGCGGAGCGGTACCTGGGGAAGCAGAGCTGAGCAGGTAGGGAGCGGGCCGGGGAGGGCTGGGGCGGCCGGGGGAGAGGCGCTTCCCGGGCCGCGGCCCGGGGGAGCGACGGCACCCGGCACGTCACGCTCCGGTCCGCTCCCTTCCCCTGCGCCGGAGCAGTTCCGCCAGCCCCCGCCGGGTGGCGCCCAGCACCACCCGGTCCTCGCTGCGCAGGACGTACGTGTCGGGCAGGTCCCAGATCAGCCCCGACGGTCCCGCCTCCGCCGGACCGGCGTTGCCGTTCGCGCCCCTGCCCCTGTTTCCGGGGGGCCCGGGGGTTCCGGGGTTCCCGGGGCCCCCGGGCCCGGTTCCGTCGCGGCTTCCGTCCCCGCCCGTGCCCGGCGGGCGGACCGCCGTGGCCGCCGTGTCCAGGGCCAGCACCCGCCACGCCCCGGCCCGGAACGCCTCACCGACCGTCCTGCCCTCCAGCTGCGGATGCCCGCCCACGGTCAGCGCCGCGAACACCAGCACCCGCCGCTCGACCGGGATCGCCCCCAGGATCTGCCGACCCATCATCGCCCCCGCGAACGCGGGCGCGGCCAGGTGGGAGACGCTGCGGCTCCGGGTCAGCGCGTCGGGGTGCGCGGCCCGCAGGGTGCGGTACACGGCCGTCGCGAAATCGTCGTCGTACAGCCGCAGGACGACCCGCAGATCGGACCGCACGGACCGCGCGTACAGCACGGCCTCCAGGTTCGTGGTGTCGGCGCTGGTCAGCGCGAGCAGCGCGTCGGCCCGTTGGATCTTCGCGGCCTCCAGCACGCCCTCCTGCGTGACGTCCCCGAGGACCACCGGCACGCCCAGCCGCCGCGCCGTGGCCATGCCCCGTGCCTCCGGGTCGGCCTCGACGCACACCACGGGGATGTGCAACTCGTGCAGCCGCGTCAGCACCCGGGTGCCGATCTTGCCGAGCCCCAGCAGCACCAGGTGCCCGCTCAGCCCGCGCGGCGGTTTCCGCAGCGCCGAGGCGGTGCGGAACGTCCCCAGCGCCTCCAGCACCGCCGCCACCATCACCGGCAGCATCAGCAACCCGACTATCCCCGACAGCAGTTGCAGTATCTGCTCGCTCCTGGACGCGTTGTGCGCGGGATCGTTGATCGAGAAGAGGTCGAGCAGGGTGACGTAGGTGGCGTGCAGCGGATTGTCCTTCGTGACCAGGGTCAGGGTCACCGTCAGCGCCACCACGGCCGCCGCCAGCCCCGCCAGCGACCACCGCAGCCGCCGCGAGAACAGGGAGGCGAAGGGCGGCACCTGGGCCCGCACCACCGGCAACGGCGGTCCGGAGTACGACACCTGCTCCAGCACCATCGTGCCGCGTCCGGTCGCCGCCGCGACGGCGTCCGCGTCGGGCAGCATCTGCGGCCCCTGGTCGCCGCTGTCCTCCGAACCCTCCGCCCCGCCGGGGTCGTTGCTCGTCGCGGACAGCAACGCCAGGGTGCACAGCCCGGGATCGGCCACCTCGCCGGGGCGCGGCGGGCGCCGTTCCACCGCGCGCAGCATCAGCCCGTCGGTGTCGACGATCTTGCTGGTGCCGACGAGCGCGGTGGCGACCAGGGCGGGCGCGGCCGTGTCGGCGTCGGACAGCACGGTGGTGGACGTGTCGACGACGGGGTCCCCGCGCCCGTGCGGGTCACCGCCGGCCAACCCGGCTGCCTGGTCGAGCAGTTCCTCTATGTGCCGGCCCAGGCGGCGGTTGTAGAGGCGCAGCACGAGGCGCAGCCGGGGGTTGATCCGGCGGGCGGTGAGGGCGGCGCGGATGTTGGTCTCGTCGTCGTCGTACACCAGGGCCAGTGCGGCGGCCCGCGCCACGCCCACCTCGGCGAGTACGGCGTCGGTCGGCTCGGCGGCCTCCACCAGCCGCTGGTCGGACACGCCGTCAAAACCGCCGTTGCCGCGGTTGACGGTGGCGTTCACGAACCGGTCGAGCAGGGCGGCGGAGGCCGCGCGGGCCCGCCCGACCACGGGTTCCCGCACCCGGAGTCCGGACGGCGGCACGACGAGGGTGACCTGTTCGCCGTACACGCCCCGCAGTTCGGCGGCGAGCCGATGCGCGAGCCCGTCGTCCCCGCACACCACCATGTGTGCGGGGAGATCGTCCGGCGGGGTCTGATTCGGAAGGATCACCACGAGAGGAAAGACTGCCGTATACACGCAGACGGTTCCAGGAGCACTCGGTGAACGGCGTCGAACAGGGCCGTACTTCGCTGCTCCGAACTCGCAGGCGGTCCCGGCTCCGGGCTCCGGGCTCCGGCTCCGGGCTCCGGCTCAGGGCCGGTGCTGCCGGGTGCGGCCGTCGGCGGCCGTGTCCCGGGTGACGGTCTCGCCCTGGATGACGCGAGGGGCGTCCGGCTGCCGGCCCTGCTCCCGTGCCTGCTCCTCCCGCTCGTCCTCCTTGGCCGCGCGGGCCTCGGCCTTGAGGATGCGGGCGGACTTGCCGGCCGAGCGGGCCAGCTCGGGCAGCTTCTTCGCACCGAGAACGGCGATGACGACGATGAGGATGATCGCGAGTTCGCTCAACCCGAACATGGGGGTCCGTCCTTCTCGTGAGCCGTTGCCGGATGCCGCCCGTAGAATCTACAGCAATGTAGAGAATTTGACGGCGTGCACGTGTCTATACGATGACCGCCCGGGAACGGGAGGGCGGCGGAAGGGAGACGGGCCGTGGTCGAGGGCGATCAGGGGCGCGGTCAGCGCCACCGGCGGCGGGGGCAGGGCGAGTTGGAGGCACTCGTGCTGTCGGCGCTCCGGGAGGCGGACGGCCCGGCGACGGCCGGCTGGGTGCAGGACCGTCTGGGCCAGGACCTCGCCTACACGACGGTCATCACGATCCTGACCAGGCTGCTGGCCAAGGGCGCGGTCACCCGTGAACGCGCGGGCCGCTCCTTCGCCTGGACGCCCGCCTCCGACCACGCCGGCCTCGCGGCGCACCGGATGCGCAGGGTGCTGGACGCCGAGAGCGACCGGGAGGCGGTCCTGGCCAGCTTCGTCACCGGTCTCGGCCCGGACGACGAACGGCTGCTGCGGGAACTGCTGGGTCAGCCCCGGGGCGACGGGGAAGACTGAAACCTCATGGGGGTGTTCGTCTTCCTTCCGCTCGTTCTGCCGCTGACCGCATGGCCGATCGCCCGGCTCGCCGAACAGCATCTGCACCCGCGGACCGCGACCCGGATGCTGACCTGGGTCGCGGCGGTGATGGCGGTGTGCAGCACGGTGTGCCTGTGCCTGGTGATGGTGGTCGGCACCGCCACCCTGCCCGGCAATCCGCTGCCCGACGGCTGGTCGGACCCGGAGGTGCGGGCGGCGGTCCCCTACGACGAGGTCGTGGGCAAGGCGGCCATCCCGGCCCTGTGCGCGGTCCTGCTGGTCTGTGCGCGCACGCTGCGGCGGCACGGCCGGGCCCGCCGACGCGCCCACCGTGCCCTGGCCGGCCTGCCGGACACGGAGGTGGCGGTCCTGCCCGACGGCACCCCGTACGCGTACGCGCTCCCGGGCGGCGGGTCGGGCCGGGACCGGGTCGTGGTCACCACCGCTCTCCTCGACCGGCTGGATTCCGGCGAACGCCGTGCCCTGTTCGCCCACGAGCGCGCCCACCTGACCGCGCGCCATCACCGCTTCCTGCTGGCCGTCCGGCTGGCCGCGCACGCCAACCCGTTCCTGCGCCCGCTGCGTACGGCGGTGTCGTACGCGGCGGAACGCTGGGCGGACGAGGAGGCGGCCCGTACGGTCGGTGACCGCCGTACCGTCGCCACCGCCATCGGCAAGGCGGCGCTCGCCTCCCGGTCCGGCCCGCCCCCGCCGGCGTTCGCGGCGTCCGGAGCGCCGTTCGCGGCGCCGGGACCGGTTCCCCGCCGGGTGGCCGCGCTGCTCGCCCCGGCTCCGGCGACGGGGCCCTGGCCGACGGTGTTCACCTCGGTGGGCCTGGCCGCCTGGGGAGCGGCCGCCGGTACGGCCGTGTCGGCGATGTCCTCGGCCAACGCGGCCGTGACCCTGTTCTGGATCCTCCACACGGCGACAGCGCTGTGAGCGCGGCGGCCGGGGTCCGGCCGACCGGGCCCCGCCCCCGACCACCAGCCCCGACCACCAGCCCCGACCACCGGCCCTGACCCCGGTCGCCGTGGCCGCCCCATGGGCCGTCCCGGCGGGCCCGTACCTCTGACGCTCTCCGACTTCCTCACGGCTGGTGCGGCTGCTGGTGCTGCTGGGGCGGCTGCCCGTGCGGCTGCCCGCCGCCGGGACCGCCCGCGTCCTGCGCCTGCAACTGCTCGGCCTGCTCCTGGGAGAGCTTCGACTCCGCGCCGCAGAAGGTGCACTGGGTCGAGTACTTCGTCGAGACCGGGAACAGCGGCACGAAGAACAGGGTGAACTTCGTGACCCGCTTCCTGAGCGCGTGCGCGGAGGGATTCCCGCACCGGGTACACACCAGGGTCAGTATCGCGAGCTGGTACAGATATCCCTTGGTACCGAAGATGATCATGTGGTGCCCCTTCCGTGAACGGTGTTCGCCGCCGCTGCCGCCGCTGTTTCCGCAGCTTCTGCTGCCACCATGTCACCGGCTGCCCCGGTGAGCGATCGGCAATGTGTCACGCCGGAAAACTGCCGGGCTCCGCCCCGCTGACCAGCAGGTGGGAGCGGAGGGTGTCGTACGCCCATCGCTCCCACTTGTCCGCCGGCCACGCGCGGTCGCGGGTCAGGGCGAGGAAGAGCTCCGGACTGAGCAGGGCGTAGAGGACGTCCGCCGTTTCCGCCGCGGACAGGCCGGGGCGGGCGCCGGGCTTCTCGGTCAGAGCCCGGACAGCGCCTACGCCCGTGCGACCGCCGCACTCTCCCCGTTCCTGCGTGAGGCGTCCCCCGCCGCCAGGGGCATGGGATCCCTCCTCGACCCCGCGCGTATCCGCCGGGTGCTCACCGCCGCCGGATTCGCCGACATCGAGGTGGCCCCGGCCGAAGCCCCCATGACCTTCGGCGCCGACGCGGGCGAGGCCACCGACTTCATCCTCGCCATGGGCCCGGTGCGCCACAACCTGCGCGAGGTCGAGCCGGAGACCACCGCTCGCATCCGCTCCGAAGTACGCGACGCCCTTGTGGAGTTCGAGACCACCGAAGGGGTCCGCATACCCGGGCACGTGTGGATCGTCACCGCGTCCGCCGCAGGTCAGTGATGGGCGTGGACGACGGCGTGGCCCTTGCCGCGGCCGATCATCCACTTGTTGACCGGTGTGGTGATCACGAACGCCACGGCGAAGCCACCGAGCAGCGCGTACCAGAACAGCCCGTCCGACAGCTGTGCCTCCATCGCTCCCGGCGCCAGCGCGACGATGGCGTTGTCGACCAGTTCCATGATTGCGATGGAGACGGTGTCGGCGGCCAGCGCCACCTTGACCGCGGCCTTGAGGGACAGCCCGGCGCGTATCACCGCGAAGAGGGTGAGGGAGTAGCCGAAGACGAAGGCCAGGGCGATGGCAAGGGTCATGGTCGGCACGTTGCCCCACAACAGGGCGGTGCCGACGACCATGCCGAGGATCTCGCCGATGGCGCATCCGGTCAGGCAGTGCAGCGTCGCCCTCACCGCCGTCGACCAGGGCGCGGCGCTCGCGTGGCCGCCGTGGCCCATGAACTTCACCCCATTCGTGTCGTGTGCCACGAGGGCCCTGGTGGCTCCAACGATCCACTGGGTACCCCGAGCGCTTCCGGCCGGCACCTCGCCTGCCGCCGGGCCGCACCCACCAGTACGGGGGTGCTCCGGCCTCTTGTGCCGTTGCCCGGGATGCGAGGTGGTCGCCTGCTGTTGGAAGGTGGAGTCATGAACCATCACCAGTCCCTGCGCTCGATCGACATCGACACCCGGCTCGTCACGGCCGGTGCCGTGCTCACCGCGGCCGGTGCCGTGGTGGCGTGCACCGGCATGGGCATCATGGCCATCGCCGTGTTCGCCGCAGGCCGGCGCATGGTCCGCGCCATGGACGTGCCTCCGTCCCAGCAGGCGGCCATGAAATGGCGGCAGGCCAAGGAGGCGTCCCGAGCGGGCATGCAGGCCTGGCATTCCGCTTCAGGCAACCAGCACGGGTCGCTCGCTCCCTAGCCCAGGCCCAGCCCATGGCTGGACGAGGTGCGGAAGGAGAGCTGCTGCGACCGCCGACGCCTGCGGAAGCACTCGGCGCGGGGCCGTCCAGCACAACCCGGGGTTCGTCATCGGCGAGTTCGAACGCCACGGGTGGCACAGTCGCCGTGTTCGTCAAGGGTCGTCGGGGCCTCGTGCGCCCGGGGCGTTGTCGGCGCTGAGCGCGTTCTCCCGCAGGCCCGGTTCGGTACGGAGCGTCCTGGTGAACCAGTCGCCGTAGCGGTTTCCCAGAAACGGGGCCGTGGCACCGTGGAGGAGAACGCTCAGGCCCACGGTCACGGCGATGACGCCGTTCAGCAGCGTCGCTCCGGGCAGGTGCTCCCCGAAGGCCAGCAGACCGAAGACCAGCGAGGCGAGCCCGCGCGGACCGAACCACCCGATGTAGGCGACGGATGCGGCCCGCAGACCGGTGCCGGCCAGGGCCAGAGCGACCGGCAGCATCCGGACCGCGGTCAGGCTGATCAGCGCGTAGACCACCGTCCGCCACGTCAGGTGCTGAAGGACCGGCCCCAGGATGACCGCGCCGAAGACCAGGAAGCTCACCGAGGAGAGCAGGAGCCCGAGCCGCTCGCTGAACTTCGCGCTCTGTGTGGGACTCGGGCCTTCGGCGTAAGCGACACGTCCTGACGGCGCGCCACGCAGCCGGCTTCCGAAGGCCAGACCGGCGGCCCAGGCGCCGATGAAGCCGCTGCCTTCGCCCGCGTCACACAGCGCGTAGGTGATCACGGGAACGGCGAACGTCAGGAACTGCCGCCACGCAGGGGTGCTCCCGTCCTGGGCAACCGACCGACGCAACACGCCCGCCCCGATCCAACCGGCGGCGAGTCCGATCGCACCGCTCAGCAGCAGCGCACGCAGGAACGTCACGACGACGCCCGGATGCCCCTCCGCCTCGCCCGCCGCCGCCAGCGCCAGCACGAAGAACGGGAGCACCAGACCGTCGTTCAGACCCGATTCGACGCCCAAACCGCCTCGGACCAGCGCCGGGACCCGCTTGTTGGAGAAAGCCTGCTGTCCGAGCGCGGCGTCCGTCGGAGCCAGGATGACGCCGACCAGCGCCAGCTCCCACACACCCAGACCGGGCAGGAGGGGCCAGGCCACCAGCCACCCCAGCGCCATCGTGACGGGCAGCCCGACCACGAGCAGCCGTAACGGCAGGAACCCCTCCCTGCGCAGGTCCCCGATCCTGATCGCCGCCGCGTCCGTGAACAGCACGAGGACGAGCGCGCTCTCCAACAGCGTCCGGATGACCTCCGGATCCCGGTCCGCGTTCAGCAGGTCCAGGCCCAGGGGCCCGATCGCCAGCCCGCATACGACGAACACCAGGGGCCCGGACAGCACCGTCGTCGACAGCCGCCGCGAGAGCGCCCCGTAGCCGACGACCACGCCACCGGCCACCACCACACCCCACTGGCTCATCCGTACTCCTCACCCGCCCGGGACCAGGGTGACCGCCCGGGCAGCTGTGCCGGGGTGACGCACCACGTGCCCGACCACGCCACCCACCGCGGTCACGCAGTGACACGACTGCTCACTCTACGTGTCAATCCGGTCGGATCGGGAACCCTCGGCCCTGGCACGCAGAGCCGGGAAGGGGACTTCAGTCACCGACCGCAACCTTTTTCGCCCACCGGATCGTGTGTGGCATCGGCCGGTTCGGCACCGACCTGGACGGCGGGACCGGTGGATGGTGCGGGCGCTGTCTGAAGCCGACCCTGTCCGCAGTCCCGTGAACGCGGCGTTTACGCTCTGGGCGGTGTCGTGCCGGGTGCACCGGAGCAGCGGGAGAGGCAGATGGCGGGGAGCAGTGGTGGTGTGGCGGGGCTTGATGCACGGCCCTGGTATGCCGCGAATGAAGCCCTGGCGTTCCTGTTGGAGCTTGCCGCGTTGGTCTGCCTGGGCTGGTGGGGATCCCACACGGGTCCCGAGGGCGTCTTCCGAATCCTGCTCGGTGTGGGAGCACCTCTGCTGGCCGTCGTGGTCTGGGCGCTGTTCGCCGCACCCCGGGCGCGGTGGCGGCCGCGGCTTCCGCTCGTCCTGGTGGTGAAGGCGCTGGTGCTCGGCGGTGGCGCCGCCGCTCTGTACGGAGTGGGACACCCCGTCGCGGCAGGCGCCATGGCGGTCGTGACGATCGCCAACACCACGGTGGCCGAGACCTTCCGCGCCCTCCCCGCCGACCGTGGCGCCGAACCGGCTGCGACGGGGTGACGGGGCCGTTCGGGTGCCGGGATATGAACCCGGCTCCCGAACGGCGCCCGTAACGTCCCCCGATACCGCTCATAGGCCTGAACCGCGCTACGGATCAGGCCTATGACCTGGTACTGCACTGTCGGGGCGGCGGGATTTGAACCCACGGCCTTTTTGTCCCGAACGAAAGACATGCACGCGCCGTAGCTGCCGTCCTCGACGTTTGCACAGGTCAGGGCGTCGGTCTCCGTCGGTCTGGGGTGTTCTTCGACGGGCTCTGGGAGAGGAGCTTCTCCCAGATTTCCCCCAGACGGAGAAGCGGCGAGGTGGTGGCATCTGAGGCACCCACGTTGCGGATGTGAATGGGTGCTTCGTTTCAGGGTGGCTGATCGGGTGTCAGAACGGGCCGTGGAGGCTGCCCAGTCTGTCGGTCAGGCGCAGGTTCTCGGAGTAGTCGACGGGACAGGCGATCACGGAGACCGTGTCGTCGTCGAGGGCGCGGCGCAGTGTGGGCAGCAGTTGGTCGGCGGCTTCGACGGCGTAGCCGCGTGCACCGAAGCTTTCGGCGTAGGTGACCAAGTCGGGGTTGGTGAACCGGGTGTGGCTGTGGCGGCCGAGTTCGAGTTCCATCTTCCAGGTGATCAGGCCGTATTCCTGGTCCACCAGGACGAGGACGACGAGCGGGATGCGCTCACGGACGGCGGTCTCCAGTTCCTGGGAGTTCATCAGGAAGGAGCCGTCGCCCATCATCGCCAGGACTCGTCGGTCCGGCCGGGCGAGCTTGGCGGCGATGGCGCCCGGCAGCGCAAAACCCATGGTGGACAGGCCGTTGGAGACCAGGCAGGTGTCCGGTTCGTAGGTCGGGTAGAGACGGGACATCCACATCTTTCCGGCGCCGGTGTCGGCGAGGACGATGTCGTGGCGGTCCAGAGCGGTGCGGACATCGTGCACCACGCGCTGCGGCACTACGGGGAACGCGTCGTTGTCGCGTCCGTACTGGAGTTCTTCGTCGAGCAGCGTACGGATCTTCGCGCCGCTTCCCGAGTCGTAGGTGAGCCCTTCGGGCAGTGCTGCCGTGAGTGCGTCCAGTGCCTGAGAGGGGTCTCCTTCGACGCCCACGGCGACCGGATAGTGGGCGTCGACCTCGGCGGGGAAATGGTGCACGTGAACGATTCGTTTGTCGCCGTTCGGGTTGATCTTGGCGGGGTCGAACTCCTGGATCTCGTAGCCCACGCAGACCAGCACGTCGGCGGTGTCGAAGCCGAAGTTGCCGTAGTCGTGGCGCATGAAGCCGACCGCGCCGAGGGCGTTCGGGTGGTCGTCGGGGAAGACGCCCTTGCCGTGGAATGTGGTCGCGACCGGGATGTCCAGTCGCTCGGCGAACCGCGCCAGGGCGGCCGAGGCCCCGGATCTGGCGGCGCCGTGGCCCGCCAGCACGACGGGGTGCCGTGCGGCGGCGAGCACCTCGACCGCCCGCGCGATCTGGGAGGGAGAGGGCGCATCGGCACGCACCGCGTCGATCTGCAAGGGCGCGAGCGGCCCGGCGGGACGCTCCGCTTCGATGTCCTCCGGCACGGCCAGGAACACGGCACCGGGCCGCTCGCTCTGCGCGGTCTTGAACGCCTTGCGGGTCATCTCCGGCACCGCTTCCGAACACTCGATACGGGCTGACCACTGGGTCACCGGAGCGAACATCGACACGAGGTCGATGACCTGGTGCGACTCCTTGTGGATACGCCGCAGCGACCCCTGAGCCGCCAGGGCCACCATCGGCGCGCTGTTGGTCATGGCGTCCGCCGTGCCCAACAGCAGATTGATCGCGCCGGGCCCCAGCGTCGCCGAACACACTCCGGCCCGGCCGGCCAGCCGCCCGTAGATCTCCGCCATGAACGAGGCGGCCTGCTCGTGCCGCACCAGGATGTACCGGATCCCCGAGCCGTCCAGCGCGTCGACGAACCGGATGTTCTCCTCACCGGGGATCCCGAAGACGTACTCCACGCCCTCGGCCCGCAGACAACGCACCAACAGGTGCGCGACGTCCTCCGCTGCTGCCGTGTTCCGCGACTCGATCTCGCTTCCTGTGCCCATGAGCCGAACGTAGGCATGCCCGTCTGCCCCGGCCACTCGTCCGCCGCCGACCGAGGCGGCCGTGTGGACTCCGGCGCCTCGAGCATGCCGGGGCCATTCGGCGGCGCTGTGGTGGCGGTTGCCGAGGTCGGCCCACAGGCTGGAGCCGGATGTGGACGTGCGCCGCCGATCACCGTGCTGCGCAAAGGGCTCTGGGAGGACTGTGTGACCGCTTCGCCGCCCGCCACCGACGCACCGCCGGCCCGGTACGACGCCCTGCAGGCCCTGGTGTTCAACTGCACGTTTTAAAGGCGCTCACCTTCGCCCAGGCTGAGGCCGTGCTCAAGGGTGCCGTGGGGACCTCGATGCACGCGTACATCGTCGTCGCCCTGCTGACCGGTGCCCGTACCGAGGAGCTGCGGGCGCTCACCTGGGACCACGTCTTCCTCAAGGGCAAGCCGGACGCCGACCCGCCGCAGCCTCCGCACATCGCGGTGTGGCGCTCGGTCCGGCGGAGCGGAGACACCAAGACCCGCAAGTCGCGGCGCACGCTCGCCCTGCCGGCGCGTTGCGTCGAAGCCCTCTGGCAGCAGTTCGAAGATCAGGGCTGGGATCGGCTCGCCGCCGACGACAAGTGGGAGGAACACGGGCTCGTCTTCTCCTCGGCCGTGGGCAAGCCGTTGGACGCGGCCAACGTCCGCCGTGCCTTCCGCCAGGCGCTCAAGGATGTCGACGGGATCAACGCCGACGAGTGGACGCCCCGAGAGCTCCGGCACAGCTTTGTGTCCCTGCTGTCCGACCGTGGCGTTCCGCTGGAAGTGATTTCCCGGCTCGTCGGGCACTCTGGGACGGCCGTGACCGAGGAGGTCTACCGGAAGCAGATTCGGCCCGTGATCCAGACCGGCGCTGTGATCATGGACGGGATCTTCGGCGCTGATCCGCAGCAGCCGTAGACACTCGGGAACCGGTAGTCACGCAGATAGACACGCAGACGAAACAGGTGAGGCACCTACTCATATGAGTAGGTGCCTCACCTGGTGTTTCTCTGTCGGGGTGGCGGGATTTGAACCCACGACCTCTTCGTCCCGAACGCGATCCGAGCCCGCATGTCCCTGATCCGGGACCGCTGACCTACGCGTTCGCCGTCCAACAGCGTCCACTTCAGTCCGAGACGGTCGTCGTTCGGCTGCTCTGTTTGGCCCCCTGTTTGGCCCCCAGAGCCGCATGCCCTGATCGCCCGTCAGTGGCGGACATGCGCGCAGACAGAGCGAGCATCAGAGGTGATCCTGAACCATAAATGCAAGGATCGCGTGATCAACTGAAGCGTCGGGTGTATGGTTCTTGGCTAACCGCTAGTTTCGGACGGTCAGATAGGAGTGGTACGTGGGTAGTTCGGTCCCGCAGTGGGCTCGAGAGCAGTACGGCGATGATGCGGATGCGATACGCGCCGCCGTCTGGTGGTCTCTGGAAGACACTCAAGAGGCGACGCTCGACGTGCGCGCCGCAGCTCGATCGAGGTATGGGTTCGCGCCTGGCGGCGCGCGCATGACCAATCAGTTCGAGAGGCTTGTTGAGCGCATCCTCGATCTGAGGGTTGAAGGCACCGAGATCGTGAAGACCGGTACCTGGTACAAGCTTCCACTCGTTCACAACACCTTGCTGTTCCCTGTCTGCACTGAGGTGGATGGCACGGAGCCGCCCAGTCATTGGCCGCGGAACAGGGAGCTGTCGGGGCTCGTGAAGGAGATCTTTGCGGCCACCAGCCCTACCACCAAGCTCTGGGTCGCGGATCCGTTACCTGATCTGGAAGCGTCGGAGCTGGTCCTGCGCCCTTCCCTCGCGGAACTTGCAGAGCGGGACCCGCGCCCGCACCTTGTCCTCGTGGTCTACGAGATGGATCGTTCCGGCCTCAAGCGTGCCTGGTGGGGCATGGTTGAGTTGCTGGATGAGATGGGCACCCTCGGTTGGCTGACTGAGCGATCCCTGCTCACCGCCCCGGAGAGGACCCCCCTGTTCGCTGTGTCTGACCTGAACGCGGATGATGATCGCTTCGACTCCGGTGACCTGCCGGAGGTGCCGATGGCTGGTCGTAGCGACGAAGAGCGGAAGCTCGGGCTTCCGCCGACGACCGAAGCGGCGGAAGAGACTGAGGACGACTCTGCTGAGAGCGATGAGGACTGACCATCCAACGATCCCCGGGCTGGGCCTGGACGACACAACACTGAAAGCCGTCTGGGATGGCTTCCACCCGCCCAGGCTGACTCAAGCACGCCACCTTGCAGGACTGACAAAGAAGGAGGTGGCGCAAGGGATCGGTGTGTCGCCTGCGGCCATCGGACAGTATGAGACTGGCAGCAGCAAGCCCCGTGTCGGGTTGATTCCGCGCCTGGCCGAGGTTCTAGACGTGCCCATTCAGTTCTTCCTGGCGGGTCGCCCGATGGGCAAGCTGGACACGTCTATGGCTCACTTCCGGGCGTTGCGCTCGACCAGTGGGGCACAGCGCAACAAGGCTCTCGGCTTCGCCGGGCAGACGTGGGAGCTCACTTACGCGCTTGAGAAGCGCGTACGGTTGCCCCTGGTGGATCTGCCAGGCTTTGCTGGCGGCGAGATTCACCCCGGGACAGAGGTTCCAGCCGACCCCGTCGGGGCTGCGCGGGAGCTCCGGAGACGCTGGCGGTTGGGGAAGGGCCCCCTCCGCCATCTGGTCCGACAAATGGAAGCTCACGGAGTTGTGGTCGTCTCTCCGCCAGAGGCAGACCAGGCAACGGTGAAGATCGATGCCTTCGCGAGCGGGGGCCTTCCGCGGCCCCTTGTCGTCTTGACGCCGAACCGGGCAGACGATGTGTATCGGCATCGATTTAGCGCAGCTCACGAGCTTGGTCACTTGGTGCTGCACGCGGCGTCTACCGGAGATGCTCGCCAAGAGCGCGAGGCTGACGCGTTTGCCGCCGAGTTCCTCACGCCTCGGACCAGCATTCTCCCGCTGCTGCCACGGAGGATGGATCTAGCGCAGCTAGCCGACCTATCGCGGACGTGGGGTGTGTCAGTCAAGTCTCTGATCTACCGGTGTCGAGAATTGGGGTTGGCCTCGGATGCCACGGCAAGCCGGGCGTACCAGCGCTTGAATGTGCTGGCTGGCCAGCCTGGTTTCTCTGCCGAACCGGTCAGCGGATTCCCGGGAGAGCAGCCGGTGATGCTGCGGCAAGCGTTCGAACTCGCGGAGCGTGATCAAGAATTGACTATTCGCGATCTAGCCCGTGAGCTTGCCTGGAAGCCGGCCCGCGTGAGAGAACTGCTCGGCATGCCCGACAGCCGTCCGGTTCTACGCCTGGTGTGAGTGCGACGACTGCGAGGGGGCCGGTGACGAGACCGGCCTCCTCGCTTTCTTTCGAACCGGTTCATGGCTCACTTCTAGTTTATTCACTCCACAGTGCCCACATTGCGGCTGCCAGCTGCGGCTTCTCGTGGTAGATCGCGATGATGACGTCCATCACGCGAATTCCTCTCCGCTCACATGTAAGCTCCACCTTAGATGCGTCTAGCTCAAGAGCTTTCATAAAGAATATAGGGGTGGCGGCGTCGCTATAGCGCACCCTTCCGTCTGCTGCCGTCCAGCCCCTGTCGCCATCGAAGACTATTTCCATCAATCTCTCGGCGTGCTCTGCTGGGCGTAGATCCAGGATGGAAGCAGCGCTTTTTAGCGTTGAGCTTTCGAGGAGATTGATATCAACTCTCTCCTCGTTTCTCTCGATTATCTCGAGCATGTCATTCTTGCTGAATTCAAATAGGTTGACAAGTTGGTCCATCAGGTCCCTGGGGTACGGCGGGCGCTGCCAGTGTGAGCGCTGTGCGGGGAGTAGTTCTTCGAGCTCATTACCCCAGTGGTGCCTGAAATCAATGAGGGTTTGCTGTCCGAAGTGTTTCCTCTCCTCTTCGCTGATCCTGGCTGCCAGGAAGGAGATATCCTCGATTTCCATTCGAGTGGTGTAGGCCCTGAGAAGGTCGAGGACTCTGCTGTCTTGATGTGCCATCAACAGGCAGCCCTCGATTGCGATTCTTCTTGCTACTGGGTCGCTGTTTGAGAGAGCCAAAACCCAGTCGCCGGGACCTGCTTGTCTGGCAACTCTTAAAATCTGAGGGACGGTCTCTGTGCTGAAGGGGTGAGGCGCGCTTAGCGCCGTCAAGTCGCGGTTTCGCTGCAATTGTTCGGTAATGTTCCCCCAATGCATTCGTTTGCTGTCTGGGTCCACTGTGATGAGAACCGATGGAATAGGGCCGTCCGCATAGTAGGCTCGATGTTCGACGTCAAGCTGGCATCGGCCGGTTCCATCGCTTTTATGATATTTGGACCTTCCGCATTTTACTTGGATTCTCACCAGGGCGCCGGACAGTTGATTCGTTCCGCTGTGGGGAACCTGTGCGATTAGGTCAGTTCCGTAATCATCCCCTTGGTCCACGCTGATCATCGGCACGCCGGCTTCGAGGAACGTTAGGCGGACAAGAGATTCCCCTGCGTTGCCAGTCAGATGTTGCGGCTGGATCTTTGGTCCGATCGGATCGCTCACAAATATCTCCTGATAGCGCTCACTGAGGCAGGAAACCTGGCTTCTCCTGTCCCAGCGCTTGCAGTCGAGCAAGGTAGTCCTGTGCCGCAGGTTCTGAGCCGTAACGGCGCTTCATCTCGGCGGCAAGTTCACGGCTGGTCATGATGAGCGACGGCACCGACTGACGGTCCCCTTCGAGAGCCCGCTCGCCCATGATGAGTGCCTGCTCCAAGTCGCCCTCACGCGCTGCCGTGACTCCGAGCGTGACCCGTGCTTCCGCGTTGCGCATCGGCGAGCGCTCGGAGCCGTCGAAGTCTGTCCCCGCCCTCAGCACCTCTTCGGCGAGCGTGCGCGCAAGCTTGTCTTCGCCGACCAGGCGATAGCAGTCCATCGCGTAGAAGTCGAACTTGGCAGGGTCAACCACGAAGTGATTGTCCAGGTTCTCGGGGTAAGGCATCCCTTCGAGCAACCGCCGCCCCTTGTCCAAGGCCACCTCGACCTGCCGGCGGTCCCCGATCCGAGCCCAAGCCTTGGCCTCCTGGGCTGCGAGCTGCACGGCCACGCTGTGGTGCTGCGCCTTCTCGGCTCCGGCTTGCGCCGCCGCAATGACGCCGCGGTAGTCGCCGGTTGTGAGTGCGAACCATGCCCGCATCTCGTGCGCCCACCCGGCGACCTCCGCCTGGTCAGCCTCGGTCGCGAGTGAGAGCGCCGCCTGCCGCGTCGACTCTGCAGCGTGGCGTGCGCCCGTGTCGTACTCGACACAGCCGACCAGGAGCGCGAGCCAGCCGGACAGTGCGAGAACCTCACGGTGCTGCGCAAGCGTGAGGCTCTTCGTGTGAAGCTCGACGACACGGCGAAGCCACTGCCGCCCCTCGATGAGAAGCTGCTCGCTCGGCATGAACGGGTACTCCGAGGCAAGTCGGTCCGTCGTGATCCGCAGAGCATCGAGCGTGGCGTTGTCGACATCAGACCGGTTGAGACGACTCACGATCTCCAGCGTCTCCATGCCGGACGCAGCCAGGATCTCCCTATCCCCGTCTCGCCGTGAGGGTGCCGGGAAGAGCGCGTGCGTCACGGTGCCGAAGAGGGCCGCGATGATCGGTTGGTAGAAGTCGTTCGGCATCTGGCCTGACTCCCAGCGCTTCCACTGGCGAATCATGCTGTCTTCCGCGGGCAGCTCCGTGGGAGCGTGCGCCCGCAGTGCCCTTACGGCGTCACGCTGCGACCAGTCACGGGCCGCCCGTTCGGCAGCGATGCGCCGCGCCCATGCGGGCCTGTCGTCGGTCATGTGCCCTCCTTCGAGTGCCTACTCCGAGTCTCACCCGCGAGCCAGGGGGACAGGGAAGGGGACAGAGGGGTGTCACTGGGCATGTCCCCACCTCCGTCGAGCCGTCCCCTGGGTGTCACCTACCTCACAACTCCCGTTCCCCGCATGCTGGTTGCAGATCACGCACCACCCGGGGCGGAACGCTTTTCGAGCGCTGCGACCCGTTCAGCCAACGCCTGAATCTGGGAGCGAATTTCCTTGATGTCGTCGCGCACGTCGCTGCTGGGGGAAGCCCCGTCGCTGACGAAGTTGCCGAGGTTTCCGGCCGACACGATCAATCCTTCGGCCCGGAGCGCGGCCAAGCCGTTCTGGATGGTCTGGCTCGCGAATCCGAAGCGGTCGATCAACTCGCGCTGTGACGGGAGCTTGTCCCCCGGCTTCATCTTCTTGATGTCGTCGCGAAGTGCGTCCGCGACCTGCACGGCTTTCGGCTTCGGCCCTCCTGTGGCAGTCATGCTCTGAGCGTACCCACCACAGCGAACTAGAGCGCAGCACCTCACGGGGGTTGTGAACCACAGCAGACTAGTGCACGCTAGTCAATGAGTGGCCCGCCCGAATCCTCGGGAAACGGCCGCTTGACCTGCACGAATGCACAGGGCGGGGACGCTGCAATCCCGCTAAAGGCCAGGTGGAACAGGGTTTCGGCCCGTACTGGCGAGGTGGCCCGGTGACCGCGAGCAACGGCCGGAGGGTGGGGACGAGGTCCCCCTTGCAGTGCGAATCCCCTGTTCAACGACCTGAAGGAGTGGCAATGAGTCGACGAAAGCGATGGGCGCGGCCGTGATCGACCGGCACGGCGGCGCCGTTCTATCCCTGGTCCGTGGGCGCCGCAGGGCGCTGCGGGCAACCGGTCATCTCTCACCGCACCGCGGCGGCTAGCGCTGCGGCCGGTTGCCTCCTCCGTCCGTGCGGGAGCTCTGCGGAGCGTCGCGTACGGACGGAGCAGAGGGGAGCCGGAGCCGGTTCAACCGGGCCCGCCGGGTCCGGGTCTGACTTTCCCTTCCGCCGCAGGGCGGGCGCCGTCTCTCCAAAGCCTGCGCCCGTCCCGGCGGTCTTCCTGTCCCTCCACCATCAGGAGCCCTGTCATGCGTGCGTACATCGGCGGTCATCAGGCCGTCTCCGCGAACGACTTCATCGAACTGGCCCTTGGTACCCCGGTTGAGCTGTGGCTCGGGGTCGAGGGCGAGAACGAGCAGGAGCGCGCGGCCCGCCTGGACGCGGCCCGCGACATCCTCGCCGACACCCCGAGCCTTGCCGACGATGTGGCCCGGATCGCTGCCGAGGTCATCGACACGCACCCGGAGCTGTTCGACGTCATCCCGCTGCCGCGCCCCGCTCGGCGGGGCGCGATGCGCAAGGGGGTGGCAGCATGACGACGCAGACCATCGAGCGTCCGGCCGTGCCGCCGCTGACCCGCCCGGAAATGGGACTCGCCGGACTCGGAGCGCTCGCCGCTGCCGGCGTCGGCGCGCTCGGTCTGATCTCCTCCTTCGACGCGGTATCCGCTGCTGCGGCCCGCTGGGGCTTCGGCGAGCCGTGGATGCTGCCGGTCGGGATCGACGTGGCCATCCCCGTGTTCACCGTCGCCAACCTGCTGCTGATCCGCATGGATATGGCGCTCGCGTGGGTGCGGTTCGTGCCCTGGGCCCTCACGCTGATTACGTGCGGGCTGAACATCGCGGCCGGACACTCCCTGTCGGCCAAGGTGGCGCACGGCACGATGCCGCTGCTGTGGGTGGTGTTCTCCGAGATCGGCGCGCACATCTACGCCGTGCGGATCGGCGCCGCCACCGGTCGCCGCATGGAGAAGATCCGGTTCTCCCGCTGGCTGCTCGCCTTCCCCTCCACCTTCGCGCTGTGGCGCCGCATGACGCTGTGGGAGGTCACCTCCTACTCCGAGGCGCTGGCACGAGAGAGGGAACGGCAGTTGGCCCGCGCGGACCTGCGCGAGCGCTACGGCCGCAAGTGGCGCTCGAAGACCCCGCGGCGCGAGCGCGTGATGCTGCGCATGGGCGACCTGGCACCCGCTGTCGAGCAGGAGGCGCCCGAACCGCCCCCGGTAGAGAATCCGCCGGCACCCCCGGTCGACCCCAAGCCGCGCCCGCGCCGCCGGACCCCCGCCAAGGGCAAGGCCAAGACGCAGCGCAGCTTCGAGGAGCTGCTGACCGAGGCGCGCGTGCTCACTGCCGAGTGGACCGAGGCGGAGTTGACCGCGGACCGCATCCGCACCGCCGTGCACGTCTCACAGGCCAACGCTCGCAAGCTGCGGGAGCAGTTGAAGGCAGAGCGCGTCGACGGCCGTCCGCTGCACTCCGTGGACGACCCGGAGGGCGACGACACGACGGCTGAGGCTGCCTGATGTTCGCCAGGTGCTTCGACCCGACCGGCACAAGGCACGGACTGCCCACCTACCCGTGGCGCTGCGCCCCTGACGGACTCGCCACCAAACGGCAGTTACGGGCCCGCGGCTTACGGCCCGGTGGGCAGTCCATCGCGGCGCAGATCATGCGCCCGCGCTACCGGCGCGGTCCGCTGGTCGCCTACCTCTACCGCGTCGACCGAGCCAAGCCCGTCCGGCCGATGACACCGGGCAAGTGGGCCGCACTCGCCAAGGCGAACCGGGCCCGCCGCATCTGCCCCGTCTGCCGACAGGACGCCGGATACGTCATCCCTACCTCGCTCGGCATGTGTGTGCCCTGCGCCTACCCCGAGGAACAGCGCGCCGCCTGAACACCTCGCACCACGATCCGGCGGGGCCCGTCCGCTCACCTCCTACAGCGACGGACCGGCCCCGCCTTTCCTCCCACTGGAAGGGACCTTCAGTGAAGCACCCCGACGACGACAACGAACTGTTCAGCCGACTCGAAGCCGAGATGAGCGCCGACTCCGGGGGCGAGGTAGTCGACCTCGATAAGGCTCGGTCGGCCCGTACCGGGTCGGCCGACCCGACTGTCCGACTCGACTCCGACCCGTCGGCCGACTCCGACACCGCGCGGTCGGGTGCCGAGTCGGACGACCCGACCGTCCGCGTGATGGTCGACCAACCGACCCCAACCGCGACCGGTCCGGGCTACCTCGGTCGGCTGCTCGGTGCCCAGCGCCGTGCGGTCGTTCCCGAGTGGCTGCGGTCGATGGCGGAGCTGCGGACTGCCACGGCGTGGGTGGCCCGCCACTACGCCCACTCGATCGGCTACCACGCGCTTCGGACCCCGGTCTACGCCGCCCGCCTCACCCTCCAAGCCCCTTCCGGCGTCGCCAAGTTCGTGGGCGGCACCATGCGGTGGATGGCCGACCGCGAGGGCGAGCCGGTCCGACTCGCCGCGGTCCGCCGCGAGGATGCCGCGGAGTACCTGAAGCTGTCGCGGCAGCGCGACGGACGGGTCCGACTGCGCACCCTCGTGGCGGTGCTCGCGATGTTCGTCGGGCTCGGCGCCGCGCTCGCCATGTACGTGCTCGCCCCCGACTGGCTTCAGGCGGTGTCGGTAAGCGCGGTCGTGATGGCGCTTGGGTTCGCCGGCCGCCGCGCGGATGACCCGGTTATCCACCGCGCGGTGGAACTGCCCAAGGCCACCAAGCTCACCAGTGACATTGTGATGCGTGCGCTCGGGGCGCTGGGCATCCCCGCCATCAATCAGGCGCAGGCCAAGGGGCGGGACGGGTTCGAGTTCACCGCCCCGATCACCCGTGACGGCCCCGGTTGGCGTGCGGAGGGCAACCTCCCGTATGGCGTCACGGTGACCGACGTCATCGAGCGTCGCGACCGGCTCGCTTCCGGCCTACGCCGCCCGCTCGGGTGTGTGTGGCCCGAGGCGGTACCGGATGAGCACACCGGACACCTCGTGCTCTGGGTCGGTGACCAGGACATGTCCCGCGCCAAACAGCCCAAATGGCCGCTGCTCAAGTCGGGCTCGGTGGACCTGTTCAAGCCGGTCGCCTACGGCACCGACCAGCGCGGACGCTGGGTCGAAGCCACGCTCATGTACATCGCGGGTGTCATCGGCGCCATCCCGCGGATGGGCAAGACCTTCCTGCTCCGTCTGCTGCTGCTCATCGCCGCACTGGACCCACGGGCGGAGCTGCACACCTACGACATGAAGGGCACGGGCGACCTGGACCCGGTCGGCGACGCCGTCTCACACCGCCACGCCGCGGGTGACGACGACGAGTCCATCACCTACTGCCTGAACGACTTCCGGGCCCTGCGCGAAGAACTGCGGCGCCGCACCAAGGTGATCCGCTCCCTGCCGCGGGATGTCTGCCCGGAGTCGAAGGTGACCAGCGCCCTCGCCGACAAGCGCTCCCTTGGGCTGCACCCGATCGTGATCGGGGTGGATGAGTGCCAGGTGCTGTTCGAGCACCCCGAGCACGCCAAGGAGTTCGAGGAGATCGCCACCGACCTGGTCAAGCGCGGTCCGGCCACCGGCATCGTGCTGCTGCTCGCCACGCAGCGCCCGGACGCCAAGGCGCTGCCCACCGGCATCTCCGCGAACGCGTCGGCCCGCTGGTGCCTGAAGGTCATGGGCCAGCTCGAAAACGACATGGTCCTCGGCACGTCCGCCTACAAGCGCGGGGTGCGGGCGACCATGTTCGCCTGGGGCGACAAGGGCATTCACTACTTCGTCGGTGAAGGCTCGGACGCGCGGATCGTGCGCGCCATCTACGTCGACGGCCGCGACGCCGACGCCATCGGCGCCCGCGCTCGCCGCCTGCGTGAGGAGGCGGGCACCCTGTCCGGGCACGCGCTCGGGGAGGCACCCGAGCCGGTCACCAGCGCGTATGACCTGCTGCGCGACATCCTCGCCGTTGTGCCGGCCGATGAGCCCAAGGTGTGGTCCGAGACCGTCGTCGCCCGGCTCGCCGAGCTGCGCGAGGAGGTCTACGACGGCTGGGACCCCGAGGGACTGGCCGCGGCCCTGAAGCCGCACGGTGTCTCCACCATCCAGGTGGGCCGCCGCGTGAAGGGCAAGGTCGTCAACCGGCGTGGCATCGACCGCTCCCACATCGTCGCTGCGATTGCGGAGCGTGACGGAAAGCGGGACACGGGCTGACCGTCCGGGGCCGCTAGCGCTAGCGGCACACACCGCTAACGTTAGCGGCTCCGCTAGCGCCCCAAACCACGCCTGATCAGGCCGCTAGCGGATAGCGGCCCACCTGCGGAAACCCTTGAAACCGCCTGGAAGGGCCCGTCATGACCCCTGTCCTGCTCGCTATCACCCTGATTCTTGGCGTAACGCTGTGTTACGTCGCCGTGTGTGCCGCCTCGCCCTTCGGCAACTGCCGCAAGTGCAACGGCTGGGGCTTCGCCATGAAGACCGACCGCAAGGGCCGCATGAAGCGCGGCAAGGACTGCCGCCGCTGCAAGGCCACCGGCAAGCGCATACGCGTCGGCCGCTGGCTCTACAACCGCTGGGCCCGCATCTACCGCGCGGGCACCGACACCCTCTGACCGGAAGGCTTCCGATGATCCTGAACATCTCCGCCGTGCTGCTGTTCGGCGCCGCGTCCGTCCTCGCCGTCAAGACCAAGTCCGCCGGAGGCGGCGCGGCCATCGTCCTGTTCCTGTTCGGGTTCTTCGCCGCCGGGACCGGCGCGTACGAGCCCATCCGCAACCTCGTGCAGGCAGGCGCCGACGCCCTCAACGACCTCGGCTGACAGGAGACCGCAACCATGAACGAGCCCACCAAGCCCCTCGTACCCAGCCGTCGCGAGGTGACCGTGGAAGTCCACCGGCCTACGCTGCTCACCCCGGTACCGTCGGCGCCGGTCGTACCGGTGCAGCCGGACACGATCCCGTCGGTGACGAGCGTCGTCCTGCCGGACGGCCGGATCGTCACCGGCTACGCCATCGAGCACCCCCAGCCCGCACCGGTCACGGCCAAGCCGGCCGTCTCCCGCGCGGCGGTGAACGTCGCCCTCGGGGGCGTCGGCTTCCTCGCGGTGTGCGGCGGGCTGCTGCTGCTCACCTCGTTCATCGCCGCGCTGACCGCGTTCATCACCCAGCTCATCATCCTGGCCGCCGTCGTCTTCGGCGGCTGGATCGCCGCCCAGGTCCTCGGTCCGAGCGGCAAGGGCGGCACGACGGTGAACATCCGCAAGGCCACCTTCAAGCGCAACCACTTCCACGGCTAGGGCGTGCCGCTGCCCTGTCGAGTACCACCCGCTTGATTGCTCACCATCATCACGATGATGCCGGTCAGCAGAAGCCCGCCGCCGAACAGGGTCCCCAACGACCGGATGCCGGGATTGCTGATCACCAGCCCGAAGACCACCTGCCAGCACAGGGCGAAGGCAACCACCAACTGACCCCAGCCGTGGAGGCGAACGCGGCGAACCCGACGCCGGGTCATGGGGAGCACCCAGCCCCGGGTGACCGCCGCTACTCCCGAGGCAGTGAAGAGCAACGCCACCAGAACAGAAGGTATGGCGATATAGAGCTCCATGGCCCCTCCCTACGCGCCGGACCCACGCCGGACGCCGTCGTGATCATGACACTCACCGTACCCCGCGTCCACGCGCTTCCGTAGCCCCCGGCCCTCCTGATGGGCCGGACAGTCCCAGCTACGCCAAGGGCGGCCCCCTTCCGCCAAGAACGCGGGGCCGCCCTTGTCTCCCAGCACCTTCAACAGAACTGACGTGCACCGGCACCGGGCCGTGCGCCGGCGGCCACGGCAAGTGGGAGCAGCGCGCCACCACTTCCACGGCTGACGGTCAGCCGTCGTCTCGACCGGCCCTGCGTCGGATGACGGGAGCCACCCACTGGATGCCCACCACAGTCAGCGTCAGCGTCAGCGCGGACGACAGCGAGTCGTCCCACGACCTGCCCATCACCACACGCCAGAACACGGCGCCCAGCCCGTACACGGCACCCGTGACGGCCAGTGCCACCAGCCAGCGCAGCAACCGGCGCCGACGCCGTGGCTTGGACAACTCATCGCCTACCTGCTGACGCTCCGCCATGCCCAACACCTACCCCCCTCGAAGGGACTTCTCGTGTTCGAGATCCGCGTCATCTGCGACCCCGTCGACACCGAACACATCACCACCGCGCTCAACGACACGTTCACCACCGGCGCCGTACGTACCTACGCCACCCGCGACGGCGAGCGCACCCGCCTGTACGTCACCGCCGACCACCGACCGGAGCCGGGGCCGTGGCCCATGGCGGAAGAGGCGTACGCGCTCGCCCCGAGCATTGTCCGCGAGATCGGATGGACCGCTCAGACGGCCGCCGACAAGCCGTTCGGTGAGGACCTGGACCGGGAGTACTGGCTCCGTAAGGCCGCGTTGCTGGACCGCATTGCGCTGCGCGACGAAGAGGACGGCCTCCGCGGCGACGCGGCCGAGGTGGCCACGGAAGCGGCCCGTCGGTTCATCGCGTACGACCGGGACGGTGAGGGCGACTACCACGGCGCCCCGTACTGGCCGGAGCACCCGGCGACGGCCGCCGACCCGCGCGGCTACGTCCGCCAGGAATACGCCCACTGGGCCAAGAACCACTAGCTACGCCCGAGGCGGGCGCCGTCTCTCCAAAGCCTGCGCCCGCCCCGGTTCTCCAGTCCCTCCAAGAGAGCAGGAGACATCCAGCATGACCCAACGAGCGTCATTCGGCGAGGGCCGTCCGGCCCATGCCACCCCATCGAGCGGGACGGGGGTGACGGCATGAACCGTCACCTCCTGTTCGCCGCCTTGGACGCTGCAGAGCGAGGGTGGGCGGTCCTCCCGCTTCGCCCTGGCGACAAGCGTCCGGCCCTGCACGGTGAGGACGTCTGCCCCGGCATCGGGGACTGCGCGGGCGGTCACCGCAAGTGGGAAGAGCGCGCCACCATCGACCCGGACCGCATCCGGCGCGCGTGGGGCGACCTGCCGTTCAACGTCGGCATCGCGACCGGCCCGTCCGGGCTGGTCGTCGTCGACCTCGACATGCCCAAGCGCAAGAGCAGTACGGACACGCCTAACGGCGTGACGACCTTCAAGGCGCTCTGCGAGCGCGCCGGGCAGGCCGTCCCTGTCACTCGCACGGTGCGGACCGCGAGCGGCGGGGTCCACCTGTACTTCACCGCCCCGCCCGGCGTCCGGCTCGGCAACACGGCCGGACGGCTCGGCAAGCGCATCGACACCCGCGCGTGGGGCGGCTACGTCGTCGCCCCCGGCAGCCTCACCAACGCGGGCGCCTACGCGGTCGTCAACGACGCGCCCCCCGAGCCTCTGCCGGAGTGGCTATGCACCCGCCTGACGCATCGTCAGGCTTCGCGGGCACTGATGGCTGCACCGTCGGCCGTTCGAGCCTCTCACTACGCCGCAGCGGGCTTGAACGCGGAAACCGCGTCCGTGCGGCAGGCTCCACAGGGCGAGCGCAACGCCACGTTGCTCCGGGCGGCGCGAGCCCTGGGGCGGTTCATCGCGTGGGGCGACCTTCCCAGGGAGCAGGTTGAGGAGGCTCTTCAGTGGGCGGGGGAGCAGGCCGGTCTGTCGCCGCGGTCGTGTGAGGCGACCATTCGCAGCGGTCTGAACTGGTCGATTGCCCGCAACGGTCAGCGGAGGGCGGCATGAGCACCTCGCCCCGCCCCCCACTGAAGAGCCTCCCCCTCACCCCGACCAGCCTGCGCGCCGCCGCACAAGCCGCGCCCGGTCCGGCCGTGGGCGAGCCGAAAGGCGCCGCCCGTAAGGGCGTCCCCTCTGCTCTTCGTTCTGACCCGCGTCGGGGCGACGGACGGTACTCCGTCGCGTGGTTGTGCATCTCTGCGCCGCGCGGCGCCGTGCCTACCGCCACCTCGAAGTGCCTGTGCGGCAGGGATCGCAGCGCCGTCGGCCACACGAAGGTGCTGGCTCTGATCGACGACCACACCGCCCACCGCGACGCATGCCCGCTCCGCACCAACCAGGAAGGGAGGCAGGCGGCATGAGCACCAATCCGCCGGCACCCGCCACCGATGGCGCCGCACTGCTCGATGAGGTGGAAGCCTTCCACCGCCGCTTCAACATCTTCCCCCTCGATGCCGCGTACGTCGCCGTGACGCTGTGGGACGCACACGCGCACCTGCTCGACTGCTTCGACTCCACCCCGCGGCTCGCGTTCCTGTCGCCGGAGCCGGGTTCGGGCAAGTCCCGCGCCCTGGAGATCGTGGAAACCCTCGTGCCCCAACCGATGGTCGCGGTCAATGCCTCCGCCTCCGCGCTCTTCCGCGCGGTGTCCGGGATGGAGGGACGGCCAACGATCCTGTTCGACGAGATCGATACCGTCTTCGGCCCCAAGGCCGGAGAGAACGAACAGCTCCGCGGCTTCCTGAACGCCGGACATCGCCGCTCCGGCGTCATGTGGCGCTGCGTGGGGGACGGCTCCAATCAGCAGGTGCAGGAGTTCCCGTCGTTCTGCGGGGTCGCGGTCGCCGGGCTCGGTTCGCTGCCGGACACGATCCTGACCCGCTCGATCATCGTCCGCATGCGCCGCCGCGCGCCGAATGAGCGTGTGGAGCCGTTCCGGCAGCGCATTCACGAGAAGGAGGGGCACGCGCTGCGCGACCGGCTCGCAGAATGGGCACAGTCCGTACGCCATCTGGTCGACGGGGTATTCCCGGAGCTCCCGGAGGGCATCAGCGACCGACCCGCGGACGTGTGGGAGCCCCTGCTCGCCATCGCGGACGCTGCGGGCGGCGCGTGGCCAGAGCGGGCCCGCGCCGCCTGCATCGAGTTGGTCAACGCGGCCAAGACCAGCGACAAGGGCAGCATCGGAATCCGTCTGCTCACGGACCTGCGCGACTACGTGTTCAACGGCATCGACCGCCTGCCCACCGTCGCCATCCTCGACAGGCTGCACAGCCTCGAAGAGGCGCCGTGGGCGGACATGAGCGGCAAGCCGCTCGATGCCCGCGGGCTGTCGCGGATGCTGCGGGAGTACATGACCGCGGACAACACCCCCATCGCGGCCCGCAACATCAAGGCGGGCGGCAGCGTGATGAAGGGCTACTACGCGACGGATCTGCACGACGCGTGGCAGCGGTACTGCCCACCCCCCGCGGAAAGTGCGCTACTTCCGCTACCTCCGCTACCGGGCAGGTCAGAGCCCTGAAATCGGTAGCGGATGTGTACTCCGCATCCGCTACCGCGACGCTCCATCCGCTACCCGCCCCGCGGCTACGAACCCGGGGCCGGTAGCGGCTCCATCCGCTACCCGCACCCTTATCCGCTACCTCGATCATGCTCCTGACCAGGGCGGTAGCGGAGGTAGCGGAAGTAGCGGACCTGACAGGAAGGGGGCCACCGCCCCCGGAACCCTGCCGAGGAGGCACCACCGCATGACCACCGTCGCTGAACCCGCCGAACAGCTCCTCTACCGGCCGGAAGAGGCTGCCAAGGCTCTCAGGATCGGACGCTCGATGGTCTACGAGGAGATACGCCTCGGACGCCTTCAGACCGTCCGCATCGGCCGTCGCCGACTCGTGCCGCCGGAGTACATCGCGCAGTACGTCGAACTCCTGAAGCGCGAGGCAGAGGCCACCGCCTGAACTTCCCATCACCCCAGTTCCACAGGGCCGCGCCCCACAGGGCGCGGCCCTGTCCTATGGAGGCACAACAGAACATGACCGAGACCCCGAAACGCGCCCAAAGGGCTGGGCACGGTGCGGACACGATCTATTGGGACCCCGCCAAGAAGAGCTACGTCGGAGCCGTCTCCCTGGGGTACGCCCCGAACGGCAAACGCCGTCGGCCGAAGGTGTACGGCAAAACGAAGACCGAAGTGCGACAGAAGATCCGGGACTTGAAGAAGGAGGTGCAGACGGGCGTCAAAGCGCCGGCCAACTACACCGTGGCCGACGCGGTGAACGACTGGTTGGAGCGCGGACTGAAGGGGCGCGACGAGAAGGGCACCATCGGCAAGAACCGCTCGATGGCGAACAAGCACCTGCTCCCGTTCATCGGCAAGGCCAAGCTGAAGGAACTCAGCGCGGACGACGTCGACGACTGGTTGGACGACAGAGCCGAATTCCTCGCGACGCGAAGCCTGCGTGACCTGCTGGCCATCCTGCGCCGTTCCATCGCGCACGCTCAGCGCAGGGACAAGGCGGCGCGGAACGTCGCCCTACTCGTCACCGCACCGGAGGGACGCCCGGGCCGTCCGAGCAAGGCGCTGAACTTGGAGCAGGCGAAAGCCGTGCTCACCGCCGCGCGTCCGTCACGGCTGTACGCCTACCTAGTGCTCTCGCTCCTCAGCGGTGTGCGCACGGAAGAGGCGCGGCCCCTCACCTGGGATCACGTCTTCCTGGAGACGACGGACGGCATCCCGCCTCACGTCGCGGTGTGGCGTTCAGTGCGCAAGCACGGTGAGACCAAGACCAGGAAGAGCCGCCGGACCATAGCTCTGCCGAGACAGGTGGTCGACGTCCTCGAAGAGCACCTGCGATGGCAGAAGCAGGAGCGGGCATCGAGAGGGATGGAGTGGAGCCCGACCGGCCGTGTCTTCACGACTCGGAGCGGCGAGCCGCTGGACGCAGCCAACGTCCGGCGAGACTTCAAGGCCATCGTGAAGAAGGCCGGACTGAAGCCTGAGTGGACGCCGCGGGAGCTCCGGCACAGCTTCGTGTCCCTGCTCTCCGACCACGGCATCCCCCTGGAGCGAATCGCGCTCTTGGTCGGTCACAGCAGTCAGGCGACCACAGAGGCGGTCTACCGCAAGCAGCTCCGGCCCGTGATCACGCAGGGCGCCGAAGCGATGGATGACATCTTCGCCGTAGATCAGGAAGGGGAGGCCGCGGAGGACGACGAAGAGGGCGACGCGGTCGCCTGATCAAAATCGTTTGGCCCCCCGTTTGGCCCCCCAAGCACGACAGAGGGCCAATCGCGATCATGCGATTGGCCCTCTGTCCAGCGTCGGGGTGGCGGGATTTGAACCCACGACCTCTTCGTCCCGAATGAGGTTCGGTTGCTGAGCTCGCCAGGACGGATGGCGTTTTCCCTGGTCAGAGCGTCGGGCTGTCGTGGTCTCGAGTGGTCTCGAAGGGGCTCGGAGAGCGAGTCGGCTCCCCGATGGCTCCCAGGAGGACCCCCATCCGCCACCTCAGACTGGTCGGCGCCGACGGACTGGCGATCCGCCTTCTGGCGTGCGTGCACTGGGGCGGTCGACAGAGATGAGACCTACACATTACGAGGGCTGGTGGGGTGTGCCGGGTGGTTCCGGATGGTGCTCCACTGCCCGGATCTGCCTGGTCAGAGTCCGTGACAGGTGTCGCGCAGTCTTCTCCGTGATGCCCTGTGCGGCACCGTCCGCTCACGCACAGCGGGCCGCTGAGCAGCATGTGGGTCAGATCTGCCCGAGGTCGATCTCCACCGGGAACGGAGCCGTGACCTTGACGACGCCGGTGAACACGTCACCCTCCCGGTATGTCTTCGTCGCAGGGTCGAGCACGTACGTGTACACCAGAGGAACGCCTGTCGCAGCCTGCTCGATCCGCCAGTAGAAGCCGATGCCTGCCTTGGCATACTGGTCGACCTTCACGATCCGGTCGGTGGTCTCCGAGCCCGGTGACACCACCTCCGCCGCCAGCAGCACGTGCTCGGGCCGGGTGGGCGTGACGTCGATCGTGTCCGCGCGGTACACCACGACGTCCGGGCGGCGATTGGTCAGCGGGACGTCTTGGAGCCGGACGTCGAAGTCGGTGTCTGCGTTCCAGTCCGGCCCCGCGGCGGCATCCAGGGCGTTCGCCAGAATCCGAGCCAGCCGGTTGTGCCGCTTGGACGCACTCGGGCTCACGACGACCATCCCGTCAACGATCTCGATGCCGGCGCACTGCTCCTCGGACCAGGACTCGTACTCCTCCGCCGTGATCTGCTCGTGCATCCACGCCGGGGCCACCATCTCGGCCGTCATGAAGCACCTCCCGGACACTGTGCGGCGGGCCCGATCCCGCTCGGTTCAGCGTACTGTCTCCGGCCCCTCGGACACTCTGCCTCAGAGCTGTCGGACATCGGCGACATGCGTGCCGGCCTTGTGGCCGACGCCCCTCCGGAGCTGCGCCGCTGATCAGCGGCGGCGTGCTCTGCCTCGCCGCGGTCGCCGCAGTGGGAGCCGTCACGGTGGACCTGCGCCAGCCCGCCACTGGTCCTCGTCCCAGCTGTGCGCGACCGGCCCCTGCTCCAGCATCGCGGCCAGCTTCCCGCACAGCGCCGGGTGGAGTTCGCAGTGCCGCCCACCGGGCCCCGGGAGGCCGGCGCCGCCGGCCCTCCGGCAGCCCAGGCGCGCCGCCACTGGTAGGCGGACTTCGGTGTCACCTGCAGCGGCCCGGCGACCTCCGGCGCACTGGCCCCGGCCGCGAACAGCTCGGCGGCCCGCATCCGCAGTGCCTCGCGTCGCGCGCGTTCCTGAGCGGTCATCCCGCCGCTGTCTGTGCACCTCACACCTTCCGGTGTAGCGCTGTCGCCGCGTACCGCCACCCAGGCGGGCTGTCACCGGTCAGACCTCAAAGCGCCGAAGTCAGTAATCCAACCGTGCGGGGGTGGATGCAGTATTTCGGCCGGTTCTACCGGTTGGCGCTGACGCCCCTCCTGACGCGCATCAATGCCTACTTGGTGCGATGGATTCGCCAGAAACACAAGAAGCTCGCGGCGCTACGCAAGGCGCTCCAGAAGATGTGGGAGATCGCTGATCGGTATCCCCGCATGTTCGCGCACTGGAGTTGGACCACTGTGGCGTCCGTGGCCTGTTGATCAGAGTGGCAAGAGCCGTGTAACGGGAGACTGTTACGCACGGCTTCTATGAGAGCCGAGGGGTGAGATTCCCCTCGGCTACTCGGCATCTTCTGGCTCAGGCAACACACCCATTGCCGATCCTCGCCTGCTAGATCATGCCGCCGCACTCCTTCACCGTCACCCGTCTGTCGACCGTTCCCGATCCCCGCACCCGACCCGAAAAGCGTCGTCAGCTCGGCTTCGACACGCCGACCGCACGATGCGGGGACGCCGGCGTGGAGCGCTCTGAATCTGCCGCGAAGAGGCAAGCGGACGTCATGCTTCGGCTGAGTCCGACTCGCCGTGCGAGCAGGCCGACGTCGATCCGTGCGCACCCGGCGCGACGCTGCGCCTCCACAGCGGCCACAACGCGCAGAATTGCCCACCGAGGCGGTCGACGCGGGGTCATCGCGCGCCCGCTTCGAGCGAGATCGACGTCGCCCAGTTGCGGACATCCTCAATGTCTCTCGCCAACTGCCCCACAAGGTCCTCGACGTCACGAAACCGGCGTTGCGAGCGGAGCCGGTTCACGAGATGGACCGATATTTCCCGGTCGTACAGCTCGATCTCCACGTCGAGGAGATGGGCTTCGAGGAGTCGTTGGCCGTGGCGGCCGTAGAAGGTGGTTCTCCGTCCGATGGAGACCGCAGCAGGCCAGTGTCGGCCGTCATCCTCCGTGACAACTACGGCGGACCAGACACCGTCGAGGCGAGCGCTGGTCGCCATGGTGAGGTTGGCGGTGGGAAAACCCAGCAGTCGTCCGCGGGCATCGCCGTGTTGGACGACGCCGGTGACGACCTGGTCGTGCGACTGAAGGCTTTCGACCGCGAACGGCCGGCTCGCTGTCAGGCGCCCGGCCGGGCTCTGCCGAGTTGTCTGCAGCAATGGAATCCTCCTTGGTGCGGTCAGGGGCCACATCAGTGGCATCACATATGAACCGATCGGCGGCTCGCCTGTAGGGACCCTCGCCGGCTTTCTTGATGTCCTGAAGCATTCGACCCGGGCTTCTCTCTCAGCGCCAGTTCGGCCTGCTCCCACGTCTGAAAGCCCTCGTAGAAGATGACATCGATTCCTGTCTCGACCCGGTAGAGATTCGCACGGCGAATCGCCTCGTCGATACCTCCACCCGCAGCACCGAATCCGCCGGTGCGCGCGACGATCACGAATTCGGGATCCAGGCGGTCGCGAGCGTCAACAGCCGTATTCAGCCGCCCGGTCGCCTCCGCGCCGGAGATGCGGCGCGGAGGCGGTGTGCTCGACTCCGTTACGCGGCGTCGACTGCGGGAGGAGATGCGAGCTCGCGGAATGTCGAACCGTGCCAGACGAGCGGCTCGTTCTCACCGGCACCGAGACGGTGTGCTTCGAGCAGCACCATCCAGTGGTCGCCGGCTTCCGAGACGGCGGAGATGGAGCAGTCGAGCCACAACGCCGCATTGTCGATGAATACCGCACCGTCATCGCTCACTTCGATCGCGACCTGTTCGAATCGCGCAGCGCGATCCTTATGGGCGAGCTGTCGGGTGAGACCGCCCTGCCCCTTTCCGAAGATCGAGACGCCGAGACGGCCCGCCTTCGAGATCTGCTCCCACGTCACGGACGCCTTCTGCACCGCGACGGCGACGAGGCACGGTTCGAGGGACACGCCGACCATGAAGGACGATGCGACGAGCGCGTGCTTCTCGCCGTCGATGTCGGCCGCGAGCACGGCCACGCCCGACGGGAACTGTGCGAACGCGTCGCGCACGGCTCGAGGGTCCCCGACGATCTCGCGCACCTTGCTCACCGACCCGACCTCCTGCTCTACGACGGTCACTGGACTCACACCCTCTCCACGTTCGCGGCGTCCTCGGGCAGCACCGAGTCCAGCTCGGGAGCGAGGTGCACCATCTGGTCGCGGAATGACTCGCTCGCGTTGTGAAACACGCGCATCTCGCCGTCCTTCGTCAGGGCCTCGGCCTGTTCGACCCATGCCTCGGGCGTGGCCGCCGCAGCATCGACGCGCTCCATGCCCGCGATGACCACACGGCCCGCCGCGACACCCGCGATCTCGAACGTGTCGGCGTACGTCGTGGTGTCCTGGTGGGCGAGGTAGGTCACGAAGGCCGACACTGCCTCCGGCGGGACGTTCTCCTTCATGGCCTCCTGCACGACGGGGTTCGGGAACGCGTCCTGCGTCATCGGCGTCCAGGCCACGGGCATGAGCGTCGTGACCTGCACGCCGACCTCGCGCGCCTCGGCCGCGAGACCGATGCTCAGGCCCCACACCGCGGCCTTGGCGGCGGAGTAGGCCGAGTCGAGCGGCACACCCATGAGGCCGTTCGAGGAGATGTTGATCAGGCGACCCGTGCCCGAGGCGATGAGGTGCGGCATCGCGGCGCGCGACACCTCGACGACGCCCTTGACCGTGACGTCGAAGACGCGCCACCACGTGTCGCGGTCCATCTCCCAGAACGTGCCGAACGCGTTGATGCCCGCGTTGTTCACGACGATGTCGAGCCGGCCGTACGCGTCGATCGCGGTCTGCACGATGGCCTCCGCGCCGGTGACGACGTTGTTGATGTCGACCACGGCGATACCGCCGTCAGCGATGATCTCGGCAACGGCCGAGGCGGCGTTGTCCGCGTTGAGGTCGTTCACGACGACGCGCGCGCCGCGCGAGGCGAGCATCTTGGCGTGCGCGCGACCCATGCCCTGGCCTGCGCCGGTGACGATTGCGACGCGGCCGCCGAAGTCGAGGTTCTGTGCAGTCATGTCCGTGCTTCTCCTGAGAAGTTCTGCTGTGTCTGTGCGGGGCTGCTCCTGCGGCCCCGGGGCGGGCCGTCTACTTGCCCGCGAGGTAGCCGCCGTCGACCGGCAGCGTCACGCCCGTGACCATCCGCGCCTGGTCGGAGCAGAGCCACACGACGGCGTCGGCCTGGTCCTCCGGCTCGGCCAGCACTCCCATCGGGATGCCCGCCAGGATGCTGTTCCTGAACTCCTGGCCGGGGTTCTGCTCGAAGGCGTTCATCATCATCGGGGTGGCCGTGGAGCCGGGGGCGAGTGCGTTGACCCGGATGCCCTTGGGCGCGTAGTCCATGGCGACGTTCCGGGTCATGCCGACCACGCCGAACTTGGCTGCGGTGTAGGGCGCGTTGTAGGCGATGCCGATCAGCCCGGCGCCGGAGGCGGTGTTGACGATCGACCCGCCCCCGTTCTCCTCCATCGCGCGCACCTCGTGCTTCAGGCAGTAGAAGACGCTGTAGAGGCTGACCTTCATCACGCGGTCCCAGACCGCGCTGTCCATGTCGCCGATCGGCGCGAAGACACCGTTGGTGCCCGCGTTGTTGAACGCGAAGTCCAGCTTCCCGAAGGCGGACACCGTCGCGTCGACGAGCGCCTCGACCTGCGCCTCGTCGCTGACGTCGCAGCGCAGGAACGCCGCGGTGCCGCCCTCCTCCTCGATCTTCGCGACCGTCTCGGTACCGGCCGTCTCGTCGATGTCCGAGACCATCACGGAGGCCCGGGCCCGGGCCAGGGCGACCGCGGCCGCCTGCCCGATGCCAGACCCTGCGCCGGTCACCAGACCGGCCTTGCCACTCATCGAGCTCGCCACGAATCAGACTCCCTTGTCAGATCGGCTGCGGCGACGCGGGGGCGCCGCCAGGGTCCGCTCGGCCGGGTCAGGGGTCCCGGCCGAGCGATCCGTGGGTCGTCAGTACGTCTCTCCTGCGTGCGCGCTGCTCTCGTAGTCGCGCTGCGCGTCCTTCGGGAGGTACTTCTCCTCGATGCGACGCACCTCCTCGGAGGAGGGACGGCCGAACATGGCGCCCCAGCCGATGTCGTACTTCGTCCCGGCGTCGCCGTTCACCTTCTGGAGGTACTCGGGGAAACCCGTCGCCTCGCCGCTCTCGACGGCGTCGACCATGAAGTGGTAGACCTCGCGGACCCCGGGCAGGAAGACGGGCAGCGACTGCACCGCCTGCCCCATCGCCGTCATCTCGGCGACCGACCTGGTCCCGATCAACGGGACACCGACGACGTATGCGGGGCCAGGCGTCTCCTTGAGGGCGATCTCGGCCTGCTCCCACGTGTGGAAGCCCTCGTAGAAGATGACGTCGGCGCCGGTCTCGGCCTTGTAGAGCTGCGCGCGGCGGATCGCCTCCTCGAGGCCGCCGCCGGCCGCCCCGTACCCGTCGGTGCGCGCGACAATGACGAAGTCCTCGTCGAGCTTGTCACGCGCGTCGCACGCGGCGTTCAGCCGACCGATCGCCTCGACGTCGGAGACGAGCTCGACGCCGGCGACACCGCCCGACTTCTTCGGCTCGCGCTGGTCCTCGATGTGGATGCCGGCGACACCGGCGTCGATGAACTCGAGCACCGTGCGCTGCACGTTGAGGGGCGCACCGTAGCCGGTGTCGCCGTCGCAGTAGATCGGGATGTCGGCAGCGCGCGCCGTGCGGCGCGCGAGGTCGACGACCTCGGTCATGGCGAGCCAGCCGACGTCGGAGATGCCCTGCCACCAGGCCGACACCCCGCCGGAGAGCTGGAACGCGCCGAAGCCCGCGTGCTGCGCCATCTGGGCGTGGATCGGGACCGAGCCGAGCGGCAGCAGCTCGGTCTTCTCGCTCTCGAAGACCGCGCGCAGCGCCTTGCCGGGAGAGGTCAGGCTCACGCTGCGGCCCCCTCGGCGGTGTTGAAGCCGACGGTGACGACGATGTAGACGCAGTCCTCGTCGTAGGGGTTCTTCCAGGCGTGGGGCACGCCGGCCATGACGAGCAGGTCGCCCGGCACGAGGGTGCGCTTCTTGCCGCCCGGGAGCACCAGGTCGACCTTGCCGGAGATGACGACCTCGTAGTCGATGGTGTCGCTGGCGTGCATCCCGGCGTCGCCGTCGTCATCGGTGACGGTCATGCTGTCGCCGAGATCGTCGGCCCCCACCTCGCCCGACGAGTGCGCAGGGAAGCTGCTCACGCCGAAGGTGGATCCATTGGGTCCTGCCAGAGCGACCCTGGCCGGCGGGGCACCGAAGTTCTCCTTGCTGTGGCCGCCTTCGACGGCCCAGTAGAACGCACCTGCGGACACGCCGGGGAAGTCGAACTCGGCGGCAGGGCCCACGTCGAGGAAGTCGACGTCGCCGGACTCGGTCGGGCCCGCGACGACGAGTCGAAACTGCTTGGGGTCAGGGAACGTCATCTGCCTTCACTCCTTTGTGAACGGTCGGACGTCAGGCGCGCAGGCCCGCGTCGCGCATGAGCGGGAAGATCTGCTCGTTCATCCGGTCGAGGCCCTCGTCGTAGTCGACGAGGCCGGTGCAGATGCCCGTGATGCCCGAGTCCTGCAGCTTCTGGAGCCCGTCGACGATCATCTCGGGCGTGCCCACGAGCGGAACGAGACCGGCCCGGAAGAACGTCTTGATGCTCTCGTCCTGCTTCGGGTCCTCGGACTTCTTGTAGTGATCCCAGCTCCACCCGCGGGAGTCGCCGTTCTGGATGATGTGCTTGTAGCGGAGGGCGCTCTCGTAGTCGCCCTTCTCCTCGACGTACTCGAGGTACTCCCGCGCTTCCTTCTCCGTGTCCTTGCAGATGATGTGCACACCGGCCCACAGGCCGAGGTCCTCACGCCCGGCCGCGTCGGCGTTCTCGCGCAGCTTCGGCGTCACCGACTGGCTGTGCTCGACGCTGCCGATCGCCGCGAACAAGATGTTGGCGTGCTTGAACGCGAACTGCTGACCGGCGGGGCTGGAGCCCGCGCTCATCACCATCGGCCCGGGCGTCTGAACGGGCTTGGGCCACGACTGCGCACCCTGGAGGTGGAAGAAGTCCCCGTCGAAGTCGAACTGGTAGTCGTCTTCGACTGCCCAGAGCCGCTCGACGATGGTCATCCACTCGTCGGCGAGCGCATAGCGCTTGTCGTGCTCGGGCACCTCGACGCCGAACATGTGGTATTCGGGCTTGAAGTAGCCGGCTGTGGCGTTCAGGCCCATGCGGCCGCCGCTGATGTGGTCGACGGTGGCCATCATCTTCGCCGCCATCACCGGGTGGATGAAAGGGACGAGGCAGGTGGCGAAGATCTGTATGTTCTGCGTGGCTGCTGCCAGACCTGCGGCCCACGTGAACGTCTCGAACTGCCGGCCCCACGGGCGGTCGGGGCCCGAGAGACCCTGCCAGCGGGCGATGGGGATGAACCCGTCGACACCGTAGCGGTCGGCCTTCTGCGCGAGACCTTGGATCTCGCCCCAGTTGCCGAGCTTGATCGTGTTCTCGGCGAGGTTGAGACCGCCCTGGCCGGTCGTCACATTTGCGCCGAAAATCGCGACCTTGAACTTGTTCGGGCCACCTATCATGGGCCGCTGAGAGCGTTCGACTGTGTGATCAGCGACGAAATCACGCGGTGCGACATTCTGCGTCATTGGTTTTCTCCATATCGTTGTGGCTCTGAGATACCGAAGAGCACCTGGGGCAGATCGGGTCGCGTGAACAAGGGTTCGGTTGTCGCGATCGCGGGCAGCGTGCCGACCGGACGCGCCCGATTGTGATTGCGCTCTCCACTGGGTGTATGGCGAGCCGCGTTCTTGGCCTGCTGGTTGCAGCCAATTGTGATGGCGGCGTATACGCGATCCGCGTCGTCGTGGTTTTTCCAGACGTGCGCGATGTCGCCTATGACGAGCAACGATGATGACCCTGCCGCTGAGGGTGATCTCGTACGTTGGGGGTGCTCCCCGGATCTCCTTCGATGGCGGTGCGTCGGCTTCTCCGCCGACCCCCGTTGACGCATGACGCTAAGAGCGGGCAGCATCGGACCGTCATAGCAAGAGACGCCATCAGCGTGGGAAAGCGCGCCACAGCGCCTCCCCTTGCCGATTGGTGGCGCAAGATGTAAAGCTGCTGGCGTTACTTCAGATGCCTGGCGGTGCTCCAGCCACCGCAGCGCTTCCGGAGCGGCACCCCATCGCCTCGACGAAGAGGAGAGAAATGCGTTCTGCAACCGTTCCTCCCGGCAGCCGAGCGAACATGCCTTGCGGTGGAACGACACCTGGGCCGGCTTCGCCGGGACCCCTTGGCCGGCCGGCTCCCCACCGCGGCAGGTGGACGCGGCTTCCTCAGAGGGTTCCTGAACACGCCGGACCGCCTCCATGCGTCGGCGGCGAAAGAGCGCAGCGATGAAGCTGAGCTCTTATCAGAACTTGCGCGTGCCGAACTTCAGTGTTCACAATCTGCGCCAGATACTCGAGGAAGCGGATCTCGACTGGCGAACTGCGCTCGCGAATGCGGAGATCGACCTCAACGCGCTGAACCGACCGGGAAGCACTATTCCTGCAAGGAAGGAGCTGGCCTTCCAGCTTCAGTTCGTCGCTCTCACAAGAGATCGCGTCGATCTTTGGGTGCGAGCCTCGCGCGCCTACATGACGAGCACCTACGGCGCTCGCGGAATGGCCCTCGCGACCGCGCCGACCGTTGCGGCGTGGGCAGAAGTTGCCAGCGCGACTGATAACGCCCCTGGGCTCCTCGAGATCACGCCTCTCCGGGCACCGGATGGGAGGGTGACGGGAATCGAATTCACCTACCCGGACGCCCCGGAGGAGTTGATCCCGTTCAGCGTCTACCGCGATCTCTGTACCACCACCCCATCTCTCGCGTGGCTGTACGGCGGCACTTTCCCCTTCACCCGCATCGAAGTCCCTCTCGCGGAAGTCTCGCCCGAGGCCTTGACGTACGTCTCCTGCACCATCGACTGCTGTGCCGAGGCGTTGCGGCTGTGGTGGGACCCTGCGATATCAACAGAGGAGCTCCCCTTCGGCAACGCCTTCCAGCACGAGGCATGGGTCAAGGCGGATGCCCAGATCATCGACTCGTTCCGGGCGACTGGCGACTGGCCCCACACTGTCGCGAAAGCCATAAGGGCCGCACCCAATCTCAACCGCACATTGGCAAATGTGGCCGCGACGCTGCGAGTCTCCCCACGCACCCTGCAACGCAAGCTTGAACTCACGGGAAACGACTTCGCCCGGGTACGAGACGAGACTTTGAGTGACCTGGCCTGCGATCTGCTCTCGCATACAGATCACTCTGTATCGGAAATATCCCGCAAGCTGGGCTACGCAGATCCGGCCAGCTTCACGATGGCCTTCAAGCGGTGGAGGGGGATGCCTCCGACGGCGTTCAGGGAGGCTTCTCGCTACGAAGACAAGGAATCCTGGACATCAGCACACTGAACGGCCCCGCGGTTGCTGGTGATTACCTGCGGTGTCGGCGGTGCTGGTCGACAGCGATGGAGGCGGGTCCGA